>JAYUCN010000949.1:0-6995 GCA_043740335.1 Planctomycetota bacterium | reverse complement strand
GGACGCGCCCACTTCGTTCCTCTACGCGGTGTCGAATCCGACCCCCGGACAGCGGCTCATGCTGCAGCAGCACTTCGACGTGCTGGGCACTTGCTGTGGTGCTGCGGCACTCGCGACCGGTCCGCTCGAGGTCGTCGTGCAGCAGGACGAAGTGGCGGCGTTCCTGTCCATCGTCCCGACCGCGCGTCTGAAGGACGTCGGTCGACCCTTCCACGAGGTCGCGCTGGAACGCATGGCCGGCGGCGAAGACGTGCCGGACGCGAACTATTACACGGTGGCCGAGATCGAAGCGGCGATCGACGCGCAGGTCGCCGCGTTCCCCGCCCTGGCGAGGAAGGTCAACCTCAGTGCGCTGCCGGGCGGCGTGCTCACGCACGAAGGCCGTTCGATCTTTGCGCTCAAGGTCAGCGACAACGTCGCGACCGACGAAGACGAACCCGCCATCGTGCTCGCCGCGCAACACCACGCGCGCGAACTCAACACGCCGCACATGGTGATCCGCGCCATGCAGCGGGTGCTCGCCGCCTACGCGACCGATCCGACGCTCCAGGCCGTCGTCAACGGCTACGAGCTCTACTTCGTGCCGATGGTCAATCCCGACGGCGTCAACTTCGTCTGGACGACCGACGATCTGTGGCGCAAGAACCGCCGCAACAACGGCGCCAACTTCGGCGTCGACAACAACCGCAACTACCCGTTCCTGTGGAGTCTCTGTGGCTCGTCGGCGACGACGAGTTCGGAAACGTACCGCGGGCCGTCGGCCGGCAGCGAGCCCGAGACGATGGTCATGCGCAACCTCATCGCGCGTCTCCGGCCCGAGATCTATCTCGACTTCCACAGCTACGGCCAGGACGTGCTGCGCATGTGGGCGCCGTGCGCGACCGTGAACCCGACGATGTACACGTTCCAGCAGCTCTACTGCGACGACCTGCGCGCACAGATGGGCTTTTCCACGCGCGATCCGTCGGGCTCGGGGGAGGCACCGGAGGACCACTATTCGTCCGGCGGCACGCTGTCGTTCTTGATCGAGGTCGGCACCGCGTTCCAGCCCGTGTTCTCGGCGACGGTCGCGGAAGAGCTCACCGTGTGGCCCGGTCCGCAGCGCGTGTTGACCACGTGGCGGCCGGCGGTGCGAGGGCACGTGCGTTCGACGCTCGGCAGTGCGCCGCTTGCGGCGACGATCACGTTCACGCCGAACGTCTTCAACCACGGCGAAGTGACGAAGAGCCGCGCTGTCGACGGCCGCTATGGGCTCTGGTTGCCGATCGGCAGCTGGAACGTGACCTATGCCGCGACCGGTCACGTGAGCAAGACGGTGCCCGTGACGGTGACCAGTCTCAACGCGCCAGTCGACATCGACGTGCTGCTCGAGACCTCTGGCCCGACGCCGACGACGACCAAGGTCGGCAGCGGCAGCATCGGCACGCTCGTGACGTTCACCTACACGAGTCCGGGCGACGCCGGCAAGTCGGCGCTGTTCGGCTGGGCGCTCGGCACCGTGCCCGGTATCGACCTCGGTGGCCAACGCGTGCTGCCGCTCAACAATGACCTCTTCTTCCAGGCAGCCTGGGTCGGCAATCCGTTCCTGTCGCCGACGTGGCTCACGCTGAACGCATCGGCGCAGGGGCAGTCGGTCCTCGTCATCCCTGCCGAGCCGTGGCTAGTGGGGCTGACGACCTGGTTCGGTGGCATCACGTTCGACCCGCTCTACCAGTACACGATCAAGACCTGGAGCCAGCCGATCGGGGTGACGATCATTCCGTAGGTTTGGCGACCGCGGCCTCGCGGTAGACCGCCTGCAATCGTCTGGTCGTCACTGCGAACGAGAACGGATCGAGCACGCGCTGGCGACCCGCGGCGGCGAAGTGCCGGCGTTGTGCGGCTTCGCTGGCGCATAGAACCCCTTCAACGTCTTTGGTGCTTGCTCGAGTACCTGGCGCCATCCCATGCCGGGGTGATCGATGTGGTCGACGTCCAGCGTCTGCTCAGCGAAATGCAGCAACCTGGCGATCAGCACCTTGTCTGCTGATCACGCGCGAGTGCTCTGCGCCGCGAAGCAGTGGCGCGAAGCGCACTTTGACGATCGTCCGCGGCGAGAGCAACTACCGTGAGCAGTTTCGGCTCAGTACGGACTGTCGAGCATGTCCCAGATGATCTGCTCGACGTCGGGCTGGCACTTCCCCGTCAGTCGCGCAACGGGCGCGCCTTTGCCCTCGATGTGCGCCGCGATCTCGGGCAGGTCCGCCGGCGTGACCTTGCTGTAGAAGACCTTGTCGGGATACAGCGTGACGTTGATGCCCTGTTCGCAGGCGCCGAAGCACGGGTAGCGGCGGATCTTGATGCGTTCCTCGCCCGGATCGAACTGCCGGATGAGGTCGCGCAGTCGATCGAAGACGTCGCCGCTGCCCTTCTCGGTGCAGTCGCCACCTTCGCAGACATAGCAGAGTCGGTTGCTCATGAATGGCGGGGAAAGGGTGGATCGCGGCTGGCGTCGGCGCGGTTGGTTCGGCGTCGTTGTCGGCAGCCAGCCGCAAGGGAGGGTCTGAGCACGCGAGCCGGAGGCTCGCGGGTGGTCAGTGGAACTGCACGTACTGGAAGTCGATCGGCTTGTCGTTCACGCCCTGCTGCGGCGGCGCGATGTAGTTCGCGAACTTGCCGGGCGTCGTGACGCGCACCATGCACGACTGCACGTACTCGCGATCGGCCTGTGTCGGCAGCCACTCGGTGTGCTTGTGCGTCCAGGTCGCTTCGTCGGTGAGTTCGCCCGTCGGCGTGAAGCGGAAGCCGGCATACACACCCTGGTAGCGGTGGAACTTGCGGTCCGGCAGCGTGATCCGCTCCGTGATCCCGAGCTTCTCGAGGTCGCGGTTCCAGCGTTCGACGATGCGCTTGCAGTCGGCGATGTAGGCATCGAGCAGCACGGCGTTCATGGCGCGGCGCAGCGGGATGTCGCGCTTCTCGAGTTTGCCATCCTCGGTCGGCACCTCGAGCGTGTAGGTCGCCTGGAGTGCCTTCGGGTCCTTGTAGATGCCGTCGCTCTCGCGGTAGCGGCCCTTCAAGCCGTTCGCGAACGACTCGGCGGCGTTGGTCGAGTCCTCGCCGCCGAACAGGTCCATCGAGCCCGTGAACCAGAAGTTCACGTAGCGCTGGAAGATGTCGAGCGGAATGGCGCCGACCCTGCGCGGATCCTTGCCCTCGGCCATGAGCTCGCCCGTGCGCTTGCAGATGCGGCCACAGCCGTTCTCGCCCGTCTGGAGGTGGTAGGCCTCTTCGGCCAGCATGAACTGCGTCGTGCGCGCGAGCGGGTCGAAGCTCGATTCGGCGAGCGAGGCGAGCTGGTACTTGCCGTCGCGGTCCATGAACGCCGTGAAGCAGAAGAAGTCGAGCCAGTTGTTCACGGGATAGTTGAACGCCTGCAGGATGCGCGGGTTGTCCTTGTCGCCGCTGTGACGTTCGAGCATCGCCTCGGCCTCGTCGCGGCCGTCGGCGCCGAAGTAGGTCTGCAGCACGTAGACCATCGCCCACAGGTGGCGGCCTTCTTCGACGTTGACCTGGAACAGCGAACGCAGGTCGTAGAGCGACGGGCAGCAGTGACCGAGCTGGCGCTGCTGCTCGACCGACGCGGGCTCGGTGTCGCCCTGGGTGACGATGAGGCGGCGCAGGCGGTTGCGGAACTCGCCGGGCACTTCCTGCCAGGCTTTCTGGCCGAGGTTGTCGCCGAAGTGGATCTTGCGATCGGCGGGACCGTCGGCGAGGAAGATACCCCAGCGGTAGTCCGGCATCTTCACGTAGTCGAAGTGCGCCCAGCCGCCCTGGCCCACACCGATCGCCGTGCGCAGGTAGATCTGGTCCTGGTTGAAGTCGGTGGGGCCGAGGTTCTTCCACCACTCGAGGAACTTCGGCTGCCACCGTTCGAGCGCCATCATGAGGCGCTTGTTGTCGCGCAGGCCGACGTTGTTCGGGATCTTGGCTTCGAGGTCGACGATGCTCATGGTCAGGTCCTTCTCCAATCGAAGCGGGCGCTCTCGGGAGCGCCGTAGCGGGTGAGTGCCCCTTCGTCGCCGGTGGCGTTCGGGCGCGTGAAGATCCAGTTCTGCCAGGCACTGAGGCGGCCGAAGATCTTGCTGTCGCAGCTCTCGGTGCCGCCGAAGCGCAGCGAAGCCTCCATGCCCGTGAGTGCATCGGGCGACAGCGAGGCGCGTTCCTCGAGCGCGATGCGTACCTCGTCGTCCCAGTCGACGGGATCGAGCAGGTAGGTGCAGAGGCCCTGTTCGTCGGCTTCGACGGCGGCGAACGTCGGCTGCTCGGCGGCGAGCTTCGCGCCGTGCTCGGGCTGGGCGAGGAAGCGGGTCTGCAGGCGCGTGTGGCCGTGGCTCATCGGCAAGGCCCCGTTGCTGAGCGGGCCGATCGCGACCTGCACCTTGTCGTCGTCGAGCATGTAGACGCGGTCGGCGGCGATCGTCATCTCGAAGAAAGCGCCAGCACAGCAGGCCTCGGCGTCGACGAGCGCGTACATCGAGCGCGCCATGAGGTCCTGCCGGCGCAGCGAGCGCGCCATCTGCTGCAGGATCTCGTTGCAGAGCCAGTGCGAGCGGTTCGCGAACAGGTCCTTCTCGACCTGCAGCAGGGCCTGGCGGTCGCCGCGCGTCTTGCACACGATGAGGCCGATCTCCTCGCGGTCGAAGCGCAGCTGCAGCAGCGCATCGTCGAGCTCGCGGAAGCACTGCAGGGCCCAGGCGGCGCTGCCCGCCTTCTCGTAGTCGGCACCCGTCTTCGGCTGCGGGCCCTGGGGGCCGTGGACCGTGAGGGTCGCCGTGCGCGTGCCGGCGTTCACGTCGAGCTGCACGTGCGTGTAGGCGTAGCCCGTCTCGGTGACCTTGGCGTGGATGGGAGCCAGCGTGACGCCTTTCGTCGCCCTCGTCGGCAGCTTGGCCGCGAGTTCCTTGGCGCGCGCCGTCACCTTCTCGGCGAACTGCGACTTCGGCCAGATCGCGTCGACGAGACCCCACGCGAGCGCCTTCTTGCCGCGCATGCCTTCGGCCATCGTGCAGAACACGTCGGCGCGGTCGCGGCGGACCTTCCTCTTGTCGACGAGGCGCGTGAGGCCGCCGGTGCCGGGCAGCACGCCGAGCAGCGACACTTCGGGCAGCGACACCGCGGAGTTGTTGTCGTTGACGAGGTGGATCTCGTCACAGGCGAGTGCCAGTTCGTAGCCGCCGCCCGCGCACGCGGCGTTCACGGCGCAGATCGACTTGAGGCCTGAGTGCTGGCTCGCGTCTTCGAGCGACAGGCGCGTCTCGTTCGTGAACTTGCAGAAGTTGACTTTGAACGGGTGGCTGCTCTCGGCCAGCATCCAGATGTTGGCGCCCGCGCAGAACGCGCGCTCCTGCGCGCTGCCGACGACCACGACCTTGACCGCGGGGTGTTCGAAGCGCAGGCGCTGGATGGCGTCGGCGAGTTCCATGTCGACGCCGAGGTCGTAGCTGTTGAGCTTGAGTTCATAGCCGGGCTGGAAGGGATAGTTGCCGTCGACGTTCATGCGCAGGTGCGCGATGTCGCCGTCGATCTGGAGCTGCCAATGGTGGTAGCTCGACGGGTGGCGGTTGAAGTCGGTCATGCGGGCGGCGGCGGGGCAGCCTCCGGTTTCGGGGGCAAGCAGTCTGCCTGTCGTGGAGAGGGTGCGCAAGCAGGATAGAGCAGGTCGAGCAGGTCGCGGCGCGCAGCGCGTGCCAACCGGCCGGCGGTGCAACGTTGCTGGCGTGGAAGCACGCTGGTAGTTGGACGCGGGATCGACGCGAGAACTGATGCCCGGGGCTCGCACCACTGTCAGCCGATCGATTTCGCGGCGCCTTCAGGCCCCCCTCCCGCCGAAAAGGAACCAGCCTGCAAGCCGCCATCACTGGATCGTGATCGGCAGTGCGCGCGGGAACACCGTTCGCACGATCGGGAACAGCGGGAAGTCGATTGTCATCGTCGTGCCGTAGACGGTCAGTCCGGAGAGGAACGGCAGCGGCGGTACGACGAAGGCCGAACTGGCCTGACCGCCAGCGGTCAGGATGCCCACCGAACCCGGCAGCACGGCATTGCCCGCACCCAGGGTGTAGAACGCCAGCACGTCGGGGTTGATCGGGATGTGGTTGCCGTCGGCCAGCGTGACCCCGGGAACTTCCGAGAACGCCAGGGCCATGAGGTATGGCAGACCCCCGTCACCCGGGATGGATGCTTCGATGACGGTCACACCGCCGACGGTCGCGGGGGCCTGCAGCGTCATCCTGGGTTCGACGAGGTCGACGATCTGGTTGGCGGCGATGTTCGTCAAGTACTGGCGTTGGCCCGACGGCCACGTCGCGACGACCAGGTCGGCGACCGTGGCGGTGCCGAGGCCAAAGTGGACCCGCCGGTCCGAGCCGCTCAGGAAGCCGACGCCGTTGCGCACCCACTGGCGTTGGTGGTGGCTGCCCGTGAGGACCTCGATGCGGGCGCCGAGGCCGTCGCGGTTGCTGACCGTTCCGCGCACGCGGAACTTGAGCCAGTTGCCACCGGGCACGACGTTGTGGTGCATCGTCACGCCGTCGGGCGCCTGAGGCCCGCCCGGGGCGACGGAGTATCTCTGCAGTACGTCGAGGTGCCCATCATTGTCGAAGTCGGCAATCGCGGCGGTGAACTTGTGATAGGGGACATCCATGCCCAGAGCCGTCGCCCGGTCGGGCCAATGGATCTGGGCCATCGCGGCCTGCGCCGGGTTCCTGAACAGGAGATTGGTTCCGTCCTGCACGACGTGCAGGTCCTGCCAACCGTCGTTGTCGTAGTCGAGCCAGTTGCAGGCCCAACCGACGCCGCCACCCTGCAAGCCGTAGGCAGCCGTGGCGTCGACGTAGCGACCGATGGCAGGCACCCACATCTGGAACAGGTGGTCCGGCGGGAGGTCCGAGCAATAGAAGTCGACGCCGCCGTCGTTGAACACGTCGGTGAAGTCCGTGCCCATGCCGTCGATG
>JAYUCN010000948.1:0-2871 GCA_043740335.1 Planctomycetota bacterium | reverse complement strand
CTCTACGCCGGCGCGTCGGCCGTCATCCCTTCTCTCTGGGCCGTCGACGACGCCTCGACCAAGGAACTGATGACCGACTTCTATCGGCGCCTGCTCGCGGGCGAGAAGGACCGGCTGCACGCGTTCACTGCCGCGAAGAAGGAGGTGCGCAAGAAGTACCCCGACCCCTTCCACTGGGCGCCGTTCCTCTACATGGGTAGTCCGGAGTGACGGTGGGCGGGCGCTGAGCCCGCCTGCCATCCTGAGGTCCGATCGCCCGAATTCCGGACTTGCTGCGACTCGGCTACGCTCGGGTTCGGAGGTCACGATGCCCCCGCCATTCCAAGCTCTACGTCTTCTGGTCTTGCTCTGCTGCAGTGCGTTCGTGTGCGCGCAAGCGTTCGACGACGAACTTGGCGAAGCGAAGCGGCTCATCGCCGAGAAGCAGTGGCCGGCCGCAGTTGCCCTCCTGGAAGTGCTCACGGAGAAGGCTGGTTCTGATGGCGAGCGCGAACATGTGGCGGCGGCGTTCATGGCAGCAGGCGATGGCGCCAAGAGCGACGGCGGCTTGGCGGTCGCGTTGAAAGCCCACGAACGTGCGCTTGCGCTGCAGCAGGCAGTCCATGGTGCTCTGGATCATGAAGACGTCGCCACGAGCCTCAGCAACGTGGCCTCCTGCATGCAGAGTCTCGGGCGCGCCCAGGATGCACTGCCCAAGTACGAGACTGCGCTGGCGATGCGCCAGCGCCTGTTCGGCGGCCGCGACCATCCCGACGTCGCCATCAGCCACAACAACGTGGCCTTCTGCATGCATGGCCTCGGGCGCCCTCAGGACGCGCTACTGGAGTTCGAAGCCGCGCTCGCCATGCAGAAGCGCCTCTTCGGCAACCACGACCATCCCGATGTTGCCAGGAGCCTCGGCAACGTGGCCGCCTGCATGCTGAGTCTCGGGCGTGCACAGGACGCGCTGCTAGAGTTCGAAGCCACCCTCGCGATGCAGAAGCGCCTCTTCGGCGACAGCGACCATCACAACGTCGCCACCAGCCTGAACAACGTGGCGTTCTGCATGCGAGGCCTGGGGCGCGCACAGGATGCGCTGCCTGAGTTCGAAGCCGCGCTCGCCATGCAGAAGCGCCTCTTCGGCGATCGCGATCATCCGAACGTTGCTCAGAGCCTTCTGAACGTGGGCAGCTGCATGCGGAGCCTCGGGCGCGTGCAGGACGCACTGCCAAGGTTGGAAGCCGCACTCGCGATGTTCCAGCGAATCTACGACGATCACGACCATCCCAATGTTGCCACGTGTCTCAACGACGTGGCACTTTGCCTGCAAGACCTCGGGCGTGCGGAGGACGCGTTGCCGAGGTTCGAAGCCGGGCTCGCGATGTTCCAGCGAGTCTTCGACAACCACGACCATCCCCACGTTGCCGATGGCCTCAATGGCGTGGCCTTCTGCATGCAGTGCATGGGGCGCGCGCAGGATGCTCTGCCCAAGTTTGAAGCCGCGCTGGCGATGCGCCAGCGTCTCTTCGGCGACCGCGACCATCCTGACGTTGCCAGGGGCCTGAACAACTTGGCTGGGTGCAAGGAGAGCCTCGGACACGAGCAGGACGCACTGCCCGCGTTCGAAGCCGCGCTCGTGATGAATCAGCGTCTCTTCGGCGACCGTGACCATCCCGACGTCGCCACGAGCCTCAACAACGTGGCCCTTTGCATGGACAGGCTCGGGCGCGCGCAGGACGCACTGCCCAGGTTCGAAGCCGCAGGCGAAATGCAGAAGCGCCTCTTTGGCAACCGCGACCATCCGCACGTTGCCACAAACCTCAACAACGTGGCTGCCTGCATGCAGGGCCTCGGGCGCATCGAGGAAGCCCGGGCGCGCGCTGCTGCCTCGGCCGCCACGATCGAACAACTCTGGCAAGGAAGCAAGACGCTGTCCGCCGACTTGCGGCAATCCCTCTTCGACGACCTGAAGAACTGCGGGGCCTTCGAACGACTGCAGCGGCTCGATGCTCGGCTCGGCGACGTGACATCAGCGTTCCACGCGGCGGAACGCAGCCGCGGGCGCGAGTTGCTCGATCTGATGGAACAGCAGCACACCGACCCGCTGGACGAGGTCGAGCGGCGGGCACGACTGCGCGGTGATGCGGCCACTGCTGACCGCGTCGTCGCGTTGGGGCATGAGATCGAGAGTGCGACCGCCGAGAGCGATCGGTTGTTGCACCTTCTCACGCGCACGTTCGACGCGACTGAGCTGACAGCCGAGGGCCGTCGAGTGCGAATCGATGAGCTGACATCACAGTCACGCACTGTCCACGAGCGCAGACGTCAGCTATTCGACGAACGTGCGCGCTTCGTCGCCGACGTGCTGCCGGCAGGAACAGTGAAGCAGCCGGCCGAGATCCAGGCCGATCTGGAAGCTGACGAACTGCTGCTCGAGTTCACGGTGAGCGCGGAGGGCAGCCTCCTTTACGTCGTGCCACCGCATGGCGACATCGCCGTGCATGTGTTGCCCGATGCGGCAGCAGCAGTCGACAAGCACGTGCCCGCGGTCTTGCAGCAACTCTCGCACGCCCAGCTCGTCGCCTCGCGCGGACGCGACCCCGACCAGGCGAAGGCGAATGCAGCGGACGCGGCGGCGGCGAGTCGCAGCCTCTTCGCTGCACTGTTCCCGGCCGAGGTCTGGGCCAAGGTGAAGACTTGTCGCCGCGTGTGGCTCGCCGCGCACCGCGGGTTGCATCGGCTGCCGTTCGAAGCACTCACGGTCGGCGTCGTCGAAGGCAAGCCGCGGACCTGGCTCGACGACGGACCAGAGATCGCCTACGTGCACTCGGGCAGTGCGATGTGCTGGCTGCGCCAGCGCGCGCGCGAGGCCGAGAACGACACCGCGAGCCT
>JAYUCN010000947.1:0-2871 GCA_043740335.1 Planctomycetota bacterium | reverse complement strand
AGGGCAAGTTGCGGCTCGACAGCAAGGCGGCGCTGTTCCCGGCGGGCGCGGAAGACGACTGGGTGGTGAAGGCGAGCAAGCCCGACGACAGCGAGCTGATCCGCCGCATCGGCTTGCCGCTCGGCGACGAAGACATCATGCCCAACAAGGGCGAGCCGCTGACCAAGGGCCAGCAGGACCTCCTGCGCCAGTGGGTCGCCGAGGGTGCTGACTGGCCCGCGACCGGCGACGCGCACATCGAGAAGGAGATCGCCGCGCAGGTGCTGCCGAAGATCGTGTTCGAACTGCCGGCCATCGACGCGAACGAGCAAGCGGCCATCGACGTCGCCATCGCCGAACTCAAGCAGCGCGGCGCCGTCGTGCAGCAGGTCGCCGCCGACACCAAGGCCATCGACATCAACTTCTCGCTGCTGCGCGACAAGGTCGGCGACGCCGAGCTGGCCCTGCTGCCGCCGCTGGCACCCGTGCTCGTCTGGCTCAACATCTCGCGCACGGCCGTCACCGATGCGGGCGCCAACCACCTCGGGGCGTTGACGCAGTTGCGCCGCCTGCACGCGGCGAACACGAAGTTGGGCGACCCTGGCTTCGCCCAGCTGACCCCGCTGAACCAACTCGAGTACCTCAACGCCTACGGCACCGGCATGACCGACGACGGACTCGCGCGCATCGCCGCCCTGCCCAAGCTCGAGCGGCTCTACGTCTGGCAGAGCAAGGTCACGGCGGCCGGCGTCAAGGACGCGCACGAGCACTTCCCCAAGCTCCAGATCGACCTCGGCGACTACGTCGAGGAACGCATGGCCGCAGCGCAGAAGGAGATCGCCGAACGCGAAGCGCGCAACCGCCCCGTCAACGACGTCTGCCCGGTGCTCGACAAGCCCGTCGATCCCGCCCAGACTGTCGAGCACGAAGGCAAGCGCATCGGCTTCTGCTGCGCCAAGTGCAAGGCGGCCTTCACCAAGGAGCCCGCGAAGTACGCGGCGAAGATCGTGCTGCGCGTTGAGACTCCGAAGGAAGATCCGAAGGTCGAGGCCCCGAAGAAGTAGCGCGCCCAGGCACTCGCTCCAGTCATCGCCGCAGCGGTCCGCGCTTCAGTGGTGATGGCCACCCGGCCCGTGCGCGTGGCCGTGCTTCTTCTCGTCGTTGGTGGCGCGGCGCACGTCGAGAACTTCGACCGCGAAGTTGAGGCGCTGGCCCGCCATCGGATGGTTGGCCGTGACGATGACCTGGTCGCCCTCGAGCTTGCGCACCCACACCGGCACCTGCTGCCCGTTGCGTCCGCGCGTCTGGAACGACACGCCCGGCTTCAGTTCAACGTTCGGCGGGAACGCCGTCTTCGGCACCGTCTGTTCGGCCGTCGGGTCGTACTCGCCGTAGCCTTCGTTCGCCGGCACCGTCACGTCGAGTTTCTCGCCGACCTTCTTGCCGGCGAGCAGCCGTTCGAGGCCCGGCACGATGTTGTGGGCGCCATGCAGGTAGACGAGCGGCTCTGCCCCGAACGACTCGTCGGCGATGGAGCCGTCGTCGAGCGTGAGGCGGTAGTGGATGGTCACGGCGTGACCGTCGGCAATCGCTGGTTTCATGGGCGCGGCAGAGTAGGGCGAGCCCTGGCCGTGCGACAGTGGTCGCGCGCAGTTCCTGCGCGGCAGCTTCGGCCAGGCCCTTTCCTTGGTCCGGCCGATCTTGCACACTGCCGGGCCCCTCTTCCCCGCACTGCACCCGCCGTTGAGTTCCGAGACCTTCCGCCGCCTGCTGCTCGAGGCCAACGTCCTGGACCGCGAACGTCTCGCCAAGGCCGAAGCCGCGTCGTCCACGCGCGGTACCCCGCTCGAGCGCACCATCGTGGCGCTGAACCTCGCCGACGAGGTCGCGGTCTGGCGCGTGCTGGCGAAGGCCTATGGCCTCAAGTTCGTCGATCCGGCCAAGTTCGTGCCGCAGGCCGAGGCCTTGAAGAAAGTACCGAAGGAACAGGCCGAACAGAACGAGGCGCTGCCCGTCGTGCTGAAGGACGGGGTGCTGTGGGTGGCGATCGACGATCCGCACAAGACGTTCGTCGCCGACAACCTCGCGTTCCTCGCCGGCTGCAGCGTGCAGTGCGCACTGATGCCACCGCAAGCACTCAAGCAGGCCCTGCGCAAGCACACGGGCGCAGGTGGCGCTGATGCCGCGGCACGCCCCGGGGCCGCCGCCGCCGCCGACAGCGAAGATGCGCCGATCATCCGGCTCGTCCAGAAGACGGTGGAAGAAGCGCTGCAGGCGCGCGCGAGCGACATCCACGTCGAACCGTTCCAGCAGCGGCTGCGCATCCGCTACCGCATCGACGGCGTGCTCAAGGAGATCGCCTCGCTCGAGATCGGCCTGCTGGCGCCGATGACGTCGCGCCTCAAGATCATGGCGGGTCTCGACATCGCCGAGAAACGGAAGCCCCAGGACGGCCGCATCTCGTTCCGGGCCCAGGACCGCGACATCGACATCCGCACGTCGGTGCTGCCATCGAGCCACGGCGAGACGATCGTGATGCGTCTGCTCGACAAGGAACGTGGGCTGATGAGTCTCGAAGCGCTCGGTTTCGAAGGCCACGACCGCGACCGCTTCCAGACGATCATCGGTCGCCCCAACGGCATCGTGCTCGTCACGGGGCCCACTGGTTCGGGCAAGACGACCACGCTGTACTCGGCCCTCAACGAGCTTAATGAAATTTCGTCGAAGATCATCACCACCGAAGACCCGGTCGAATACGATCTGGACGGCATCATCCAGGTGCCGATCCGCTCCGACATCGGCGTGACCTACGCGGCCTGCTTGCGTTCAATCCTGCGCCAGGATCCTGACAAGATCCTGGTCGGCGAAATCCGCGATCTTGAGACGGCCGAA
>JAYUCN010000946.1:0-2874 GCA_043740335.1 Planctomycetota bacterium | reverse complement strand
TCGCTCTTCGATGCTGCTGACCCCTGGCACGGTCCGCAGCCGCACGCGGTCACCCTCGACCAACGGTCGCTGTGTCGTGAGCTCGATCATGCGGCCCTGTCGCGTGATCTCGTGCACGGGGCCCGCGATCTTGAGCTTGCCCCGGTCGAGGATCGCGACGTGGTCGCAGAGCTCCTGGATCTCCGCCAGATTGTGCGAACTGATGACCGTCGTGACCTGCCGCGATCGCTGCAGCTCGCGCACGAGGTCGCGGATCTGCCGCGCGTTCTGCGGGTCGAGCCCCGACGTCGGTTCGTCGAGCAGGATCAACTCCGGTTTGCCGAGGAAGGCCTGGGCGATGCCCAGGCGCTTCAACATGCCGTGCGACAGCGCGTGGATGCCGCGCTTCTTGTACTCGGCGATGCCGACCTGCTCGAGCGCCTCGGTCACTTCGCGCTCGGCGGTCGCCGCGTCGCTGCCGTCGAGTCGCCGCAGGAACGTGAGCTGCTCGACGATCGGCACGTTGCGCTGGAACGCGGCGTCCTGCGGCAGGATCGTCATGCGCCCCTGCAATTGCGAGATGTGCGCGGTGTCCGTGCCGAGCACGCGCAGCGACCCCGAATCGGCGGTGAGGAAGCCGGCGGCGATCGAGAACAGCGTCGTCTTGCCGGCACCATTGGGGCCGAGCAACCCGAAGATCGAACCCGACGGCACGTCGAAGGTGACGTCGTCGAGCGCCAGCGTCTTGTCGAACCGCTTGCTCAGGTTCTGGATGCGAAGGGCTTCGACCATGCAGTGGGACCTCGGGTCACAGGTCCCGGGTCGTGAACTTCCGGTAGCCGAGCCACGTGAACAGCATCGTCAGCAGGACACAGCCAAAGGCGGCGAGCCCGACCTGGGACGGTTCATGGTGGAACAGCCGCGTCTGGAATCCCCACGGCAAAAGGTAGAGCAGATACCCGCCCGCCTTGTGCGTGAAGCGCGCGAACATCGCGACCAGCGGCAGGCCGCCGATCACGAGCGATGCGATCGTCATCGAGAGGAAGGCAGAACTCGAAGTCGCCGACAACCACGCGCACAGCGCGATGTAGGGCACCGACACGCACACCATCGCCACGGTGCCATAGGCCGCCCAGCCGATCAGCTTGCCCCAGGGATAGATCGGCAGCTTGAGGCCCATGTAAAGCGTCACGGTGACGCCGAGCAGCACGAGCACGGCGACGAACGTCAGCAGCATGCCGAACAGGCGGCCGAAGAAGATGCTGCTGCGATCCGCGCGCAGCAGCTGGTAGCGCAACTGGCGCGAACCGATGTCGCCGGCGTAGAGATCGAACGCCCCGAAGGCGACGACGAGTGGCCAGCCGAACAGCAGGATCAGGAAGATCGCGGACAACATGCCCGGCCGCTCGTCGAGCAGATACGCGGCCCATGCATCGGCGGCGCGGTCGTCGGCGGCGCGCTCGGCAGCGGGCGCCTTGGTGTCGGTCTTGGTCGACAGCATCCACGACACCACCGGCTTCGCCTGCTCCGTCAGCGAGGCCAGCACTTCACGCGTCGTCGCCGCCGGATCGCTGTCGTGCGACCGTTCGGTGATCTGCCTCGTGATCATCTCGACCGGCTGCAGCATGAAGTGCGCAACCATCAGGCCGAACGTCAGCGACAGCAGCAGGAAGACGAGCCCGATGCCGCCGCGCACGGAGTACCGGGCGGAGTACTTGGCGATCAGCAGCGTCTGGCGGCGGTTCACGGGGCGTCTCGCTAGCGCACGAAGTCTTCCTTGAACGTCGTGTTGAGCAGGATCCCCGTCAGCACGGGGTAGATGAGGCCGACCATGGTGCCGAGGGTGAAGCCGCCGTCGGCCTTCTCCGAAGCCATGAACGCGAACGACAGTGAAAAGGCGATCGAGAAGACGGTCCAGACGTTTCCCACCATGCGGCCCCAGAACTTGCTCTGCTTGAGGTATCCCACGCCGGAAGCAATCAGGAGGAAAGCAGACACCAGGTAGCCCGCCGCAAAGACATAGACGAAGGTCTTGCCGATCGCCTCCCAGGCCTCGGCAATCTTGCGTTTGGCCTCGTGTCGCCGACTGCTCCGCCAATGAGCGCGATCATGGCGACCATGCCGAGGAACCCAAGGCACGAAAAACCACCGAACACGAAGTTCAGCACGGCGAGCGCGGTGAGACCACCAGGACGTTTCCCTTCGGACATGACGAGCGTCTCCGAGATCAGGTTGGCCGGCATTCAACGCGCTTGCCGAGGCAAGGCAAGCGTTATCACGCGGACCGCCGCCCGCGATGCGGTTCGGGAGCCTCGCGTCGATGAGGGCTTGCAACGAGTCGGTCCCCTTCGACCACACCGCGTTACCGCGCGCGCCACCCGCTCTACAGTCTGCTTCGCCCCCGCCCACCTCGATGAAGACCAGCCTCGCCGCCGCGTTCCTCCTTCCTCTCGCCACCCTCATCTCGCAACGACCCGAGCCCACGCTCGAGTGGCAGAAGCGCACGACGACGATCGTCTACGGCGCCGTGCCGCTCGGCCAGCACGGCCTCGCCGAGTTGACGGTCGGCGGCACCTGGCGCCTGGGCATGAACGAGGCGAGCACGTGGCAGCTCGGCATGCCGATCCTCGCCGGCGACACGTGGATCGCGCCCGGGCAGTACCGCATCACCCTGCATCGCACCGACGAAGCGCACTGCGCGATCGCCGCCGACGGTTCGGGGCGCGCGTTCGGCGGCGGCGAGGACGCGCGCGTGTCGGGTGAGCTCGGCAAGGCAGCCAAACCGGCGAAGAAGCTCGCCATCGAATGGTTGAAGCCTGGTGCCGCCGTCGCCGGCAACCAGCCTGCACGCATCGTCGTGCAGTTCGGCGAGGTCGAGTGGCATGGCGACGTGGT
>JAYUCN010000945.1:0-7005 GCA_043740335.1 Planctomycetota bacterium | reverse complement strand
ATCGCGGCGACCTGGGCCCGGCTGAGGCCGATCGTGGCACCTGGCTCGATCGTCAGTTCGACGTAGCCGTCGACCTCCGCGGTGATGCGCCCTTCGAGACGGTCGCCGTTCTTGAGTTCGACGACGTCCAGGGCTGCTGGCGCCTGGGGTGGTGAAGCCGGCGCCGGGTCCTGGCAGCAAAGGCAGAGCAGCAACAGGGGGTTCATGCGGGGTTGGTCTCCGCCCTCTCATCGAACGACCGATGGCACGGGCTTTACCGCGTGCGGCGGAAGTCGCGAGGGCAAGGTTCCTCGCTACAGGCGAACGGGGCATGGGTATCTTCGGCGTGTCCGCATCGGCACCCACCATGGCAAGACCCGGCGCGCATCGATCTCCCTTCTGGCTCCCGGCCCCATTGCTCGCCGCGGTCTCGATTGCCGGATGCAGCGCGTGGGGCGCCGGCTTGCGAACCGGACCCGACTTCCGGGTGGCCTTCCCCGCGATCCCACCGTGCTGGTGACGACCTCGGATCCGGCAGCAGTGAGGGAGCGCCTCGCCGAGGTGCATCTGCCCGCGACGCAAGAACACCATCAGGCGCTGCTCGAACTGTTGCGGCCCCAGACGACGATCGACGCGGCCCACCTCGTGTTGCTGGCGGAGGCCGTGGCGGGGCCGGCGAACCACATCGTGATCCACGACGGCCGCACGGTCAGGACCTACGCGGCGCGCGGCGAAGGCGAGTTCGCGGGCGTGCTCGACACGCTGCTCACGGAAGGGGCGGACAAGCTCGCCTCTGTCGACCGCCATTGGTTTGGCGAACTGGTCGGGCTCACCCAGAGCGACGCGACCTTGCGGGCACTCGCCGATCGCTTCCTGCCGTCGCTCGACGACGGCTCCGAGGGTGCGTTGCTGGAGATCCTGGGCGGGATGCCGGGATCGCCCGCGCGGGTGCCGTTCCTGATCGGATACATGGCACCGAAGGGGCAACTCGACGGGCCACGCGCCTGGAGCATCGTCGGCAAGCTCTCGTTCGACGAAGAGCGCCTCGCCATGATCAGGACGCTGGCCGGGCGCCCGCTTGCTATCGATGGCTCGCGCCTGCTCGCGACCATGAAGACCCTGAGCTTCGACGACGCCAGGACGACGGGGCTGCGACTCCTGGCCACGAGAGCGAAGCCAGTCTCGGCGGAGGTCGGTCGCAGCGTCGTGGCGACGTTCTCGTTCGACGCCGGTCGCAAGGCGGCCCTCGCGACTCTGGCCAAGGACGGCGAACTGCAGGTCGACGACGCGCAACTGACGGACTTCACGAGGCTCTGCTCGTTCGACGATGCGCGCCTGCACTGCGTGCGGACCCTGGCGCCGCACGTGGCGGGCACTGCCACCGGCGAGCAGGCGAGGGCACTGCTGCAGGCGTTCAGCTTCGACTCGGACCGACTCGCGGCGATGAAGGTCATGGCGAGCCGGTGGCGGAGCCTGCCCGTCGAGAGCAGGCAGAGTCTGGTCGCGGCGTTCTCGTTCGCATCGGAACGGGAGAAGGCGTCGCGACTGCTGATGCATTGAGCGGCTGCGCGGCGACGACGCCGAGGTGTTGTTCGCGGATGGACGCGTTGGCAGTCAGGCGGAGCAGGCGCGGGCAAGCGTCACCCTTGCGCTTCACCGCCGCGGCAACGCGTGGCACACGTAGGTCGGATCGTGGAACTGCCCGGTGACGTCCTGCAGCGTGTAGCGATCGCGGTGGTCGATGTGGGCGAAGTCGCAGCAGGTGAGCAGCCGGTCCAGGCACACCGGGCTCATCTGCCACCAGTTGCATTGGTTCCATTCGCCGACGAACCGCGCGACGGGATCCGCGGCGTCCATCAGGGTCGTCGAGATCGACACGATCAGGCGCCCGGTGTCCTTGCAGCACTCGCGCATGCGCTGGATGCCGAGGATCGGATCGCGCACGTGCATGAGCATCGCGCCCGAGAACACCAGATCGAAGGTGCCGAGATCGTGCGCGCGCAGGTCGTAGATCGCCTTCCAGATGCGCTTCACCCTGGTGCTGCCGTAGCCTTCGCCGACCACCGTGAAGCCGTCGCGCATGACTTCGCGGTCGATGTCCTGCTTCTCGCCCTGGCTCTTCTGCGCGAGCTCCCGCCGCTGGCGCGGCGTCCAATCGTGCGCCTCCCAGCTCGGCAGCTCGACGGCCACCACTTCGGCGGCGCCGCGGCGCTCGAACTCGTAGGCGAAGAAGCCCGTGCTGGCGCCGACGTCGAGCACGCGCATGCCGTCCATGCGCGCGGGGAAGTGGTAGTTCGGCAGGTAGTCCGCCATGCGGAAGTGGCCCGGCGTCTCGATGCCGTCGCCGAGGTCGATGCGGTGGTACCAACTCTGGATCTGCGCGATCTTGCGCTTCAGTTCGGCGATCTGCTCGGGGGAACGTGGCATGGTTTCGGCGTCGCACGATAGCGGCGCTCAGGTTCTGGTCGACAGCGAGCCCGTGCGATCGACGCACCTTCGCGCCGAGCCACGCCCGCCATCAGCTCTGCGAACTGGCCGCAAGCAACCGACGCCAACCAAGGACCGACAACAGGACGGCGAGCAGCGCCACCGGCCCCACGAGCGCCCACTCAGGCACCGCCAGCAAGTGCCCCCAGAATCGCCACCACAGATGCCGACCGCCCCGGTCCTCCCATCGTTGCGGCGCGTCGCCCTGCACAGGCTCGGCGGCGACGACGCCGAACAGCGGCTCGATCGTGTTGGCGCTGCCGTTCCGTGGTGCACCCCGTTCATCTTCGAAACCACCGGGGAACGAACGCCACGCGTAGGACCAGTTCGCATGCAGCGGCGAGAAGCGCGGCCGCCACGACGCCACGTCTTCAGGCTCAGCGGCAATGGCCTGCCGCTCCGCTTCCGTCATGCGAAGAGCCGCGACCTCGTGCTGCGCTTCGGCGCGCACGGCCTGCGATGCGAGCTGGATCAGCCCGCGCGTCGGTGTGACGACGCTCGTCACGTTGGCGAACGTTCCCGCAAGGCACAGCAGCATGAAGGTCCGCGGCCACTTCACCCACGGTCGCGCCTGCGGCAGCACTAGCACGAGCAGCACGACGATCCCCGGCGTCACATAGCGCGCGCCCCAGCACTGCCCACCTTGCCAACCGCGCGCGGTCGCGAACATGAGCATCGGGATCGCGAACAGCACCCACGCGAGCCAACGCAACTGCGGCGTGTGACGACGCCCGACCGCGAGCGGCAAGGCGAGCCACAGCACGGGCGACAGCCACAGGATGCCGCGCCCCGCCGACAGCAGCAGTTTGCACAGACCGATCCAGATCGGCTGGTCGAACCACGTGGTGGCCTCCGGATACCCCGTGATGAGCGGGTGGCCGAAGCGCGCGACGTTGACACCGAAGAAGAGGCATGCGAACGGCAGACCGCCGACCAGGAACCCACCGAGCTCGTCCCAGTGCTTGCGGCGGCGGCAGGCGAGCGCAATCGCGAGCCCGCACACCACGACGAGGAACGCGTTCTGGTAGCGCAGCAGCACCGATGCGCCTGCAGCCATGCCGCCGACCAGCGGCAGCGAACGTGCGGCCGTGCCCAGATGCACGCGCACTGTCGCCAGCAAGGCCCCGAGCAGACAGCACAGCCCCGGTCCGTCCGACAACGTCTCGCGACCGAGCGCGAAGAACTGCGTGCCGAGCACGATCGAACCCGTCGCCAACGCGGCGTCGCGCGAGCTCACCGCAAGCGCGCGCGCCACGAAGTACAGCAGCAACACCGAGGTCGCCGCGAACATCGATGGCACGAGCAGCGCGATGAGCCCCTGCATGAGCACCGGGTGGCCATACAAGTAGGACGGCGAAGACCACAGTGCTGCGTCGGGGACAGCCGGTGCCACGGTCGCACGGAACGCGGCTTCGGCACCAGGGAAGCTCTGCTGCAAGCACTCACCGGCCGCCACGAACGGCACCATGAGCCACACGTGACCCATCGGATACCACACGTAGGCGCGACCGTTCGTGCCGATGCGACCGTTGATCTTCTCCCGCGCGATATGCTCCGCCCCCAGACGTTCGCCGAGCAGCTCGCCACCCTGATCCGTGCTCAACAGCGCGCTGTCGCCGCGCTTCCAGAGCGCGCGCGCCGCATGCATCGTGAAGCCCGCGTCGGTCGACTCGAAGTTGCCGTGCGCGACGGCAGCGAACGCGAAGAAGGCACCGAGCCAGACCCAGAGCCAGGTCCACGCCGAACGCCGCGTACCGTTCATCTTCCCCCTCGCGCCGCCGCCAGCTGCGCAGGATCGACCCCGAGCAGCGGCAGCGCCCACCACCAGAGCACGGGCACCAGCAGCGCCGCCGCGAGCAGATCGACACAGAGACCGGCGCGCGCCATCTGGCCGAACGTGATCTGCCGCGACGCGAACACGATCGTGTTCGGCGGCGTCGCGATCGGCAGCATGAAGCCGCACGACGCCGCCAGCACAGCCGGCAACATGAGCACGAGCGGATCGATGCGCGCCGCCACCGCCCCGTCGCGCAGGATCGGCATCAGCAGCGTCGCCACCGCCGTGTTGCTCGCGATCTCCGACAGCAGCGTGATGCAGAGGATGAGCACGAGCAGCAGCACGGCCGGATGCAGCGCCCCGATCCACGGCCGCAGCAGTTCGCCGAAGGCGGCCGACAACCCGGTCGGCCCGAACGCTGCGGCCATGGCGATGCCGCCGCCGAGCAGCAGCAGCAGATCGAACGGCATCTGCCGCGCGGTCTCCCAGTCGACGAGCCGTTTGCCGTCGGGCGTGCCAGCCGGCACCAGGAAGGCGAGGATCGCCACGAGCACCGCCACCGTGCCGTCGGCCACGTAGGTGTCGCGTTCCCCGGCGGGCACGAGCCAGAAGGCCCAGCCGTGCACGACGTCCCCGACCCCGAGCTGCAGGTCGCCGCGCGTCATCCAGAGCACCACCGCGAGCCCGAACAGACAGGCCGCACGCACCTCCGCCTTGCTCCACGGTGGCAACTCGCGCGCTTCGCGCAACAGTTCGTCCCCCTGTCGCAACCGTTGCCGCGGCAACGGCAGTGCTACGCGCACGATGACGAAGCTCGACAGCAGCGCCAGCAGCACCGAGTACGGCGCGAACGCGAGCACCCAGGTCAGGAACGACACGGGGCGCGCTCCCGCCTTGACGAGCGGCTCGTAGGCGGCGAAGAACACGGCGTTGGGGGCCGTGCCGATCGGCGTGCCCATGCCGCCGATCGACGCCCCGAAGGCGATAGCGCACATGATGCCGGCCCCGAAGTTGGACTGGGCCCGCGGCGTGAGTTCGCCGAGCGACGCCATGCGCTGCACGAGCACGGTGCCGATCGGCAGCAGCAGCAGTGCCACCGACGTGTTGTTCATCCACATCGACACGCAGGTCGCGGCCAGGAAGAACCCCGTGACGAGCCGCCGCGGATAGGGACCGAGGGTCGCGACCACGCGCAGCGCGAGACGGCGATGCAGCGCGCTGCGTTCGACGGCCATCGCCAGCACGAAGCCACCACCGAACAACCACAGGATCGGATCGCCGTAGCCCGCGGTGAGCTTGCCCGTGGACTCGACGCCGAGCAACGGCAGCAGCGCCAGCGGCAACAGCGACGCCGCCGCAATCGGCATCGCCGCGAGCAGCCAGCACGCGGTCGTCAGGCCCGTGACGAACAGCAGCCGGCACGCCACCTCCGGGTCCTTGCCATCCGGGAACGGAAAGTACCGCCCCGCCCACCAGCACAGGGCACCGATGCCGAGCGCCAGCAAGAGACGCAGGGCGTGCACTCCGTGGCGGGTCGTACTCGGCTCTCTGCGATCGGCCACGGTTGCTCCGCGTTTCATCCTGCCGGCGGGGTCACGGCAGCGACGAGCCATTGCAGATAGGCCGGCAGGCCACCGGCAACGGCCAGTTCGAGCACCTCGGGCACCTCGTACGGATGCAGTTCGGCGAGGCGCGCGCGCAGTCGCGGTGCTCCGGCCGCCGTCGTCTTGGCGATCAGCAGCCGTTCCTCGGCCACGTCGACGCAGCCCTCCCAGCGGAAGAACGAACGCACGCCCGGCACCACAGAGACGCAGGCGCAGAGCCCTTCGGCGACGACGGTCCGCGCCAGTTCGTCCGCACCGAGGCGTGCACCCTTGCCCGCGGCGGGCGCGGTGCAGAGTACGACGATCACCGGCGGGGTCACTTGCCGCGCGCCAGCCGTTCGGCCAGCGCTGGATGCAGGCCCGCGGCGAGGATCTTCGCCTGCGTGCGGCGGAAGTCGTACGGCACCCGGATGATCTCGGCGCGATCGTCGCGCACGACGGCGAAGCTCGCGCGCGGATCGCCGTCTCTGGGCTGCCCGACGCTGCCGACGTTGACGATGCACGGGCCGTCGAGCGGGAACTCATGCTGCTCGTCGGTCGCCTGCGTGAAGCGATAGTCGGGCCGATGCACGCCCGGCCAATGCGTGTGACCGACGAAGCACGGCCGGTCGATGAGCGCGAACAACTGCTGCATCTTGTCCGGTTCGAGGAAGCCGTCGCTCTTGAGCACGTACTCCATGACCGGATCGCGCGGCGAGCCGTGGCAGAACAAGAGGCCGTGGTCCTGCATGCGTTCGGGCAGCGTGCGCAGGAACTCCCACGCCGCCTTGCGGCGAGGGTGCAGGAAGGACGGGTGCAACTGTGCGCGCGTGTAGAACAGCGCTTCGCGCGCCAGCGGGTTGAAGTCGTCCAGTTCGTGGAACAAGCCCCAGTCGTGGTTGCCCTGGATCGTCCACTTGCAGCGCTGCATGACGAGCCGCGTCACGGGCAGCGGGTCGGCGCCGTAGCCGACCACGTCACCGAGGCACACGATCTCCTGGATGCCGAGCGAGTCGATGCGTCGGAGCACGGCTTCGACCGCCTCGAGGTTGCTGTGCAGGTCGGAGATCAGCGCCAGCGTGGTCAAGTCGGGACCCCATCGCCACGCAAATTGCCACGCAAATTGCCACCCAAGGCCTGCAGCACACCGGTCTCGATCGCCGCCTCGGCCAAAGCAAG
>JAYUCN010000944.1:0-7013 GCA_043740335.1 Planctomycetota bacterium | reverse complement strand
CGCGTCGGCGGCCGCCGATGAGGTTGCCGCACGCACGAAGGAAGGCCCTCCGCACTTGCCGGAGCCGAACCTCGAAGCGGCGCGGGCCCTGCTGTTCGACCACGGCGGTCTGTTCGCGCTGCCCGCGGACACGCTGTGCGAGTACCTGCCCGCGGCGATCCTCACCCAGATCGAGGCTCTGACCGCCGACCGCGACCGCACCAAGACCGCGGTGCCGAAGCCCGGGCCCACGGCGATGTGCGTCGCCGAAGACACCGTGCGCGACCTGCCCGTGCATCTGCGCGGCAACCACCTCACGCTCGCCCCCGAGGTGACGCCGCGCGGCTTCCTGTCGGTGTTCGCGGAACTGGTACCCGCCCCGCCGTTGCCGAGCAACGAGAGCGGCCGCCGTGAGTTCGTGCGCTGGATGTTCGATGCGCACCAGCCGCTGGTGCCGCGCGTGCTCGCCAATCGCATCTGGCAGCGCGCGTTCGGCCAGGGGCTCGTGCGTTCGCCATCGAACTTCGGCGCCCGCGGCGATCGTCCCCGCCATCAGGCACTGCTCGACTGGCTCGCCGTCGACCTGCGCGCACACGGCTGGTCGCAAAAGCACCTCTGGAAACGCATCCTCACCTCACGCACCTGGCAGCAGACGAGCGAACTCCGAGCCGACGCGGCCCTCGCCGATCCCGACAACCGACTGCTGTGGCGACAGCAGCGCGTGCGGCTGCAGGCCGAGTCCGTGCGCGACGCGATGCTGCAGATCGCCGGCACGCTCGATCGCACCATGGGTGGGTCGCTGCTCTCTACGGGCGACCGCGGCTACGTGACGAACGATCAGTCGAACGACCAGGCCCGCTACGACGCCCCGCGCCGTTCGCTCTACCTGCCGATCATCCGCAACGCGATGTTCGACCTGTTCGCGGCCTTCGACTACGTCGACCCAAGCGTGCACCTCGAGCAGCGGCCCGCCAGTGCGGTGGCGACCCAAGCGCTGCTGCTGCTGAACGCACCGTTCGTGCGCGAGCAGAGTGCGGCGTTCGCGGCGCGCGCCGCGGCTGCGTCCGGCGACGACGGCGAACGCATCACCTTCCTCTGGCAAGAGGCCTACGGTCGAGGGCCGACGCCTGCGGAACGGCAGCAGGCCGGACACTGGCTCGCCGTGGCGCGCGCCTCCGGACAACCGGACGAAGCGATGCGCGGCCTCTGCCAGGCCCTGTTCGCGAGCCACGAGTTCGTCTACATCGATTGATCCCATGCGCCCCCCTCACGACGGTTGCGGACACTCTCACGCGGCACGGCCCTCACGGCGCGCGCTGCTGCAGCAGGGGGCGTGCGGCTTCGGCGCGCTCGCGCTCCGCGATCTGCTACATGGCACCGACTGGCTCGGCGGCGACGGCCCCGTGCAACCGAAGCAGCCGCACTTCGCGCCACGCGCCAAACGCATCGTCTTCCTGTTCATGCACGGCGGGCCGTCGCACGTCGACACGTTCGACTACAAGCCGCTGCTGCAGCGCGACTCGGGCAAGCCGCTGCCGTTCAAGAAGCCGCGCGTCGTCTTCGCCGAGACCGGCAACCTCATGGGGTCGCCGTTCCGTTTCGCGCAGCACGGCGACGGCGGTGCGTGGATCAGCGAGATCTTCCCGCACCTCGCGCGCTGCGCCGACCAGCTCTGCTTCCTCAAGGGTCTGCACGGCAGCAACGATGCACACGGCGGTGCCTTGCTCAAGATCCACACGGGCAGCGACACGTTCGTGCGACCGTCGATGGGCAGCTGGACGCTCTACGGCCTCGGCACCGAGAACCAGAACCTGCCGGGCTTCGTGACCATCTGCCCGACGCTCGGGCACGGCGGCGTCAACAACTGGTCGTCGGCGTTCCTGCCCGCGGTCTACCAGGGCACGCCACTCGGCAACGCGAGCGTGTCGAGCGATCAGGCGACCGTGCGCCATCTGCAGAGCGCACTGCCCCGCGATCTCCAGCGTGCGCAGATCGACCTGCTGCAGAGCCTCAACGCCGAACACGCCGCTGCCCGGCCCGGCGAGGACGTGCTGGCGGCACGCATCGAGAGCTTCGAGCTCGCGTTCCGCATGCAGATGGAAGCGCCCGCGGTGCTCGACCTGGGCACCGAGTCGGCACGTACGAAGACGCTCTACGGGCTCGATGACGGAACGACGGCGAACTTCGGCCGTCAGTGCCTCATGGCGCGGCGCCTGCTCGAAGCCGGTGTGCGCTTCGTGCAGTGCACGCACAGCTACAAGTGGGACCAGCACAACAATCTCGAGCCCGACCATCGCAAGAATGCTCGGGAGGTCGACCTGCCGATCGCGGGGCTGCTCACGGACCTGCAGCAGCGCGGGCTGCTCGAGGACACGCTGGTGTGGTGGGGCGGCGAGTTCGGGCGCACGCCGACCAGCGAGGGCGGCACGGGCCGCGACCACAATCCGCACGCGTTCACGCACTTCCTGGCCGGCGGCGGTGTGCGGCGCGGGTTCTCGTACGGCGTCACCGACGACTACGGCTACTACACCGTCGACGAACGCATGCACGTGCACGATCTGCACGCGACGATCCTGCACCTGCTCGGGCTCGACCACGAACGGCTCACGTTCCGGCACGCGGGCCGCGACTTCCGGCTCACCGACGTCGAGGGCAAGGTCGCGCACGCGATCCTCACCTGATCAACGCGAGCATGCGGACAGCGACCGCGAAGACGTGAGCCGGGGTCGCGCTCCTCACCTGCCTCGGCCCTCGGGCGGGGGGCGATCCGGCTGTGGGAAGCGATCGCGGAACCGCCGCAGCCGGTTCGCGAGATCGGCCTGGTCCTGGCGCCGCAGCATCTCCTCGATGCGGCCGAGCCGGCCGCCGTCCACTGCGCCGCCCCACGGCAACGGCACTCCGCGTTGCTCGTGCGCCGCTGCCTGCTGCTCCAGGTATTCGACGACTCCGCGCGCCTCCGCGACTGCGTCCGCGCGCCGTTCGGTGGCAAGGTACAGCGAAGTGAGCAACAGCCGCGTCTCGACGAACTGGATCACGATGCGCGGTTCGTTGTCGCGTCCTGCCACGATGGTGCGCTCGAGCGCCGCGGCGGCGACCACCTCCGCCGTGGCCTCCTGGAGGAACTGCGCGCGCTGCGGCTCGCTCACGGCTTCACCGCGATCACGCAGCTCGCGACCGAGCATCGAGCCGACCTGACCGCGCAGCAGCGTGTACTCCACGGCGTGCGGCCGCTCCTTCACGAGCGCTTCGGCAATCCCCTTCGCCTCGCGCAACGCGGCGATGTCCTGGTCGCTCGTCGGCTCGTCGCGCGCGCCAGGATCGTCGCGCCGCCCACGCCCGGGGCCGCCCGCGCGTCGGCGCTCGTCGACGAGCGACCTGCAGAACTCGAAACGCAACTGTTCCGACCGCGGGTCCTTCGCGACGAAGTCGCGGAACACGTCGAGTTCGGACGCGGTTTCCTTCGCCAACAGCGAACGCTGCGGCTCGCTCGCAGCCTCGCTGCGCTCCCGCAGCGCACGACCCAGCAGCGAACCGACCTGACCACGCAGAACCTTGTACTCGAGGGCCAGCGGTTGTTCCCGCACGAGCACGTCCGCGTGCCCCCTCGCCTCGCGCAGGATCGCGAGGTCTTCGTCGCTCGGGACCTCGTCGCGCGAGCCAGGTTCGTCGCGCCGCCCGCGCCCGGGGCCGCGGCGCCGGTCCTCCAGAAGGCCTTTGCACAACTCGAAGCGGAGCTGGTCGGCCTCGTGGTTCTTCGCGACGAGATCGCGGAAGATGTCGAGTCCCTCCTTGCGTGGCGCTTCGCTCGCGGACGGCCGCCGCGGTTCTCGCAGTCGCAGGAGGAGACAGCGAGCCTTGAGGGCGCGCACCTCGCGGTTCTCAGGCTCCTCCTCGAGCAGCTTGCCGACGATGGTGAGCGCCGCCTGCTGGTTGGCCTTCGATCCCTGCATCACGCGGCCTGTCTCGCGGCCGCCGGGACCCGAGCCGACGGGGCCTCCGGTTGGACCACCGGGACCGCGCGGCGGCACCTCCGAGCGATCGGCGAGCCGCGCGAGCAGGAAGTGCGCCTGCGCCCGTTCGAACCGGACCGCACGACCGTCTCCCTGCGCCTGGTTCTCGAGCATCGCTAACGCGAGTTGGAACCGTTGCGCAGCCGCGGGCAGGTTGCCGCGTCGCTGTTCGAGCTGCCCATAGTCGACGTGCACCGCGGCGATTTCGCGCGTGACCGCCGGGTCCGTGAGACCGTCGAGCCGCGCGAGCGCCTGTTCGTAGGCCTTCTGCGCCGCTTCGAGGTTCTCGGGCTTGCCGAGCCGGACGTGGATCGCCCCGACGCGCCGGTTGGCGCGTGCCGTCTCCAACCGCAGCGATTGATTCTCCGCGTTCTGGGCAGCGAACTCGTCGAGGAAGCGAAGCATCCTGTTCAGCAGCTCAACGCTGCCGGCATCGACGACCGTGCGCACGATGACCGTCTGCTCGCCGGTGTCGGGGTCCTCGTCGATCGCCAGCAGAGGATCGCGGCCAACGAGCGTGTCGAACACGTCGCCGAAGGCCGCCAGCGCGAGGCGCAGGTTCGTCTCGGCCCGGCCCGACTCCTGCACCGCCTTGGTTGCCGACACCTTCGCCTTGCCGAGCGCGTCGTCGGCGATGCCGTACGCGATCCAGCCGTAGAGGCCGGCCCCGAGCACCGCGCACAACGTGCACGCGGCCAAGGCCGCCATCGCGCGGTTGCGGCGACACCACCGCAGCACGAGCGCAGCCGAACTCTGCCGTCGCGCTTCGATCGGCCGGTCTTCGAGGAACGCCTGCAGGTCGTTCTGCAGCGCCTCGGCGTCGTGGTAGCGGTCGGCAGGATCGCGCGCCATCGCGCGCTCGACGACGATCGCGAGATCCTCGGGCACGTCGGGGCGGACCTTGCGCAGCGCCTCGGGTCGCTGCGTGCGGATGCGTTCCATGAGTTCGCTGCGGCTCTTCGCCGCGAACGCAGGCCGCAGCACCATGAGTTCGTAGAGCGTGACGCCGAGCGCGTAGACCTCGCTGCGCGCGTCGTAGTGGCCCGAGAACTGTTCCGGCGCCATGTACTGGAGCGTGCCCAGCAGGTCGCCCGAGTGCGTGAGGCCCTCGGCTTCGAGCGCCTTGGCGAGGCCGAAGTCGGTGATCCACAGGTGCTCGTTGTTCTCGAGCAGCAGGTTCGCCGGCTTGACGTCGCGGTGCAGCGTGCCCTGGCTGTGCGCATAGTGGAGCGCACTCGCCGCCTGCACGCCGATGCGCGCGATGAAACGCGCACGGTCGCGCCAGGCACCGCTGCCCTGCGGCGCGTGCTCGGCCTGCAGGCTGCGCCAGCGATCGAGGCTGTCGCCGGCGATGTACTGCATCGCGTACCAGTGGTAGCCATCGCTCTCGCCGCTGCCGAACACCGGCACGATGTTGCTGTGGTGCAGCTGCGCGGCGATCTGCGCCTCGCGCAGGAAGCGCTGCAGCTGGCTGCCGGTCAGCAGCGACGCCTGCGGCAGCACCTTGAGCGCCACCTTGCGACCGAGCGATTCCTGCACGGCCTCGAACACCACGCCCATGCCGCCGCGCCCGAGTTCGCGCACGATCTTGAAGTCGCCGAGCCTCTGCATCGCCGGCAGCGCGACGCGCGCGCGCGTGCCGCCCGTGGACTCCTTCTCGCGCTTGACCTGTTCGAGCGCCTGCAGGGTCGGCAGCAGCTCGCGCAGGTCGCTGCTGTGGGCCGGGTGCGCATCGGCGAACGCGGCGACGTCGACCCGTTCGCCAGCGCGCTGGCGGCGCAGGAACTCCTCGACCAGCAGGTCGAGCGGATCCCGTTCCGTGGACTCGCCGCTCGCGCTCATGCGTCCCCGTCGGCGAGTCCGCCGAGGAACCCCTTCAGCCGACCGAGCGCGCGCACGTAGCGGTTGCTGGCCGCGTTCTCCTGGATGCCGAGCACGGCCGCCGCCTCCTTGTTGGACAGTTCCTCGAAGTGCCGCAGCAGCAGCACCTCGCGGTCGATCTCCTCCATGCTCTCGAGCGCCGCCTCGACCTTGCTGCGCAGCTCCTCGCGCATGACGGCGCGGCTCGGCGAGGTGATGTTGGCGACGAAGAATCCCGACAGCGTGCCGCTCGCTGGCGCCGAGATCTCACGACCGGCGTTGCGCATCTTGGCACCGAGGTGCTTTCTGTGCAGATCGATCATCGTCTGCTGCGTGATCAGGCGGATCCAGACGAGGAACGGTTTGCTGTCGTCGCGGAAGGCCTTGAGCCGCTTGCCGGCCTCGAGGTAGGTTTCCTGCAGCACGTCCTCGGCGTCGATGCGCCCCACGAGCCGCGGGTCGATGCGGAAGTGCACCATGCGCTGCAGGCGCTCGCGATAGAGTTCGAAGAGCATCGCGAAGGCCGCCTCGCTGCCGGCGCGCAAGTCACATTCCAGGGACTCTTCGGTCGGTTCCATCGCGGCCGAGAATAGCCGACAGCGGGCACGTCCCTGTATCGCCTTGGTCTCAGTGCGTCTGGAACACGCCAGCCAGCAAGCTGCGCAGCGTTTCGATGTCGACGGTAGCACCCGTGAACAGCTTCACCTGGGCTTGGGCCTGGCCGAGGAACATCTCGATGCCGGGCACGACCACCGCCCCCGCCGCCATGGCATCGCGCAAGAGGCGGGTGTGGTACGGCTGATAGACCAGGTCGTGCACCACGGTCGGCGGCGACGGTTGGTAGCCGGGCAGCAGCCTCTCTTCGAGGTCCCGACCGAGGCTGCCGACGGGCGTGGCGTGCAGCAGCACGGCCGGTGCCAGCTCCGCGAGCACGTTCTCCGCAAGGCTGCCAAGCCGCACACCGTGAGCCTTGGCGAATTCACGCGCCGGCTCGAGCGAGCGCCCGAGCATCGTCACCAGAAAGCCCATCTGCACGAGCGCGAAGGCACCAGCGCGCGCCGCCCCTCCGGTGCCAAGCACGACGGCCGACCGACCGCCGCCATGTTCCACGCCCGCGCGCTCCAGGGCCGTGCGCACGCCAGCCACGTCCGTGTTGTGGCCCGC
>JAYUCN010000943.1:0-2882 GCA_043740335.1 Planctomycetota bacterium | reverse complement strand
CGCACCTGCACGCGCGGGTCCTTCGGGTAGCGACGGACCAGGTTCAGCAAGTCCGTGACCGCCGGTTCGAGCTCGCCGCGGCCGAGGCGCGACTCGACCTGCACGAGCCCCGGTGCAACCGGATCGATCGAGGAACTCACGATCGATTCGCCGGCATGGGCACCATCGCTGGCCGGTTCGACGACCGCCAGCGACGACGTACCCTGAGGCGGGGCGCTGGGCTCAGCGCGGGCCACCGGATCCGCCAATCTCGCCCTTGAGGGTGTCGTCGCTGCGGTCCGCGCCGGATCGCTCTGGGCAGGATCGCTCGGGACTGGATCGCTCGGGGCCACGAGCTGCAGCAGCGGCACGACCGTAGCCCGAGGCAGCTCAGGATCGGGCTGCACATCGTTCTTGCCGAACAGGCGGATGCGGTTCTCGGTTGCCACGATCAAGCCATCGACGAGAGGCAGCGCCGGCCAGACATCGCGCGCCTGCCGCAGCACAGCCAAGGCTTCCGCGTCGCACCACTCCGCGCGCAACATGAGGGCTTGCAGCAGCAGTTCGTGGCAGCGGCGCATGCGGCCTTCGACGCCAACTGCCGCCGTGCGGGCGTCGGGGTAGCGGGCGTGCGAAACCGGCACTGAATCGTAGGCGAGCAAGGCCCCGAGTAGGTCGTTGCCGAGCAGTGCCCTCTCCGCTGCCGCGAACGGGTCGCGCTTGCCGGTCGCACACGCAGCCGTGAACACGAGTGGCAAGCACGCCCGTTGCCAGGCCCTCAAGACGATTCCTCGCGCATGGTCTCGTCGTGCATGACCTCGAGTTCGGGACTGTCGTCCTCGCCGTCCTCGTCGTCGGTCGCGGGCGTTCGCCAAGGCAGGCCGCCGCCCGGTACGATCATCACGGCGCGGTCGGAAGCCGGTGTCGGCGGATCCTTCCGGATCTCCTCCGCGAACAACTCGACGAGCCACGGATCGAAGACTTCACCGCGCGCCTTGCCCAGTTGCGCGAGAGCTTCCTGCCAGGCGAGCGGCCGTTCCCTCGCACAGGTCGTCAGCACGTCGAACGCGGACGCGATCGCGAGCAGGCGCGAGCCGAGCGGAATGCGTTCGCCGCGCAGCGCGTCGGGGAACCCGGCGCCGTCGTAGCGCTCGCTCTGGTGACGGACGATCCTGGCTGTGCGACGCAGGCCCGGCATGCATTCGAGTTGCTCGGCGGCTCGCACGGGATGATGCTGCAACGACTGCGACTCGACCTCCGTCAGGGGACCCTGCTTCTGGAGGATCGACGTGCGCACCCACGCCTTGCCGAGGTCGACGAACCGACACGCCACGTCGAGGTCCTGCTGGTCGGCGGGCAACAGGTGCAGGCGCGCCGCCAGCCGCGCCGCCAACTGCGCGGTCCGTTCGCCGTGGCCGGGCGAGACGAGGCGTCGCCGTTCGAGGCCATCGACCACCTGCAAGGCCATCGCGACGTAGCCATCGGCGACGCGCTGCAGACCCTCCTGTACGCCGCGTTCCATCTCGCGCAACGCCAGCCCCAGATCCTGGAACTCACCCTCGTGAGCCTCCGCAGCGACCCCGCTCACTTCCCCGGCCGCCAATCGGATCAGCGTGTCGGTGGCATCCCGCACGCGAGCCGACCAGTGGTGCCCGAGCATCGCCGCCACCGCCACGAGCGAGAGACAGCTCAGCAGGACGAGGCCGAACCACGTGACATCGAACGCCGAAGCCAGGTACTCCACATCGCGCTGCAGCCGCACCTCGCCGATGACTTCGCCGCCGAAGCGGACCGGCGCCAGGCTCTCGCGCGTGCTGACACCGTCCGAGCCGACGCTGGTCCGCTGGCAGGGACCGGCCGCCGCCTGCAGACCGAGGTGGCATTCTCCTTGCACGAGGGCCGTGTCGAGGAGTACGCGACCGGTCCGGTCGAGCACGAGCGCCCTGCCCTCGATCTGGTCGCGCACGACGGCCGCCAGAACCGACAGTCGCATGACGTCAGAGCGCTCCAGCAACGGTGCGGCGCGTTCCGCCAGCGACACCGCCAGTTCCTGCTCGGAGCGGGCCGCGGCCCGCTCCAGGTTGCGATCCTCGCGATCCGCACCGAGGAAGCCCAGCAGCAACGCCACGAAGAACGCCCCGATCGACAGCGACACGGCCAGCCGCTGCGTCAACGACCAGCCACGCGACCGCCGCTCGGTTCGGGGGACCATTGTCATGCCCTATCGGCACGGAGACGGGGTCCACTTGTGCCCGCCACATCGTGGTGCCGGTAGCACGGGCTGCTCCACGCCTCGGGCCGTGCTTTGGCAACGACCCGCGGGCTCTCAGCCGGCGGTCACTTGATCGCTTCGAGGCTCTCGAGGTGCAGCTGGTAGATGTCGACGCAGTAGCCGTCCATGACGGTCGCTTCGACCTTGAACGTGCCGATGATCTTGAGCGGGTCGAAGAAGTAGTCGGTCCTCTTTCCCTTCGGCATGACCACGCGCACGATGCCGTGGATGTCGGGCGGCTGGCCGTAGCAGCACGACCACAGCGACTGCACGAGCAGGAACTCCTTGATGTTCTGCACTTCGTCGATGGGCAGCATGAAGCCCGTCATGAGGACCTTCTTGCCCGACAGGTCCTTGATGCGCTTGGGCATGCCCTTCAGGCCGTCCTCGTAGGCCCACGAGGTCAACTCGTCGAACGGCAGGATCTTGTCGAGGCCCGTGATCTTGCCGGACTTGATCTGCTCGGCGAGCTTGCGTTCGGCCTGTAGCATGGCCTCGGCACCCTTCATGGCGGCGATGTCAGCCGGGTCGGTGCCGCGCGGGGTCGGCGTGTCGGCGGCGGGACGATCGATCTTCTGGTCGTCGGCCTTGGGTTGCACGTCGGGCTTCTTGACGTCGCCGTCAGGCTTGC
>JAYUCN010000942.1:0-2882 GCA_043740335.1 Planctomycetota bacterium | reverse complement strand
CCACCGTCGCGGAACGCCGACGCATCGATCGCATGGTAGGCGAGGCTCGACTGGCCGAAGCCGCGGCAGCGCACCACGTCGAGCAACGACGTGCTCGGCTGTGCCGGTGTGACCACGAGCTCGCGCGCGCGGCCCGCCGCGACGGCCTCGGCGGGCCGGACGTCGGGCTCGACTGCCACCGGTGTGCGCCCGGCGGCGGTGAGTCCCTTGCGCAGGAAGGTGAGGTACGTCGCCGGATCCGCGGCCACGTCGTGCGCGTTCACATGTCCCACCACGCGCAGGTCGGCCGCGACCAGCACGCTGTCGACGGGGTAGGCGTAGTTCTCCCGGATGCGCTTGCACAGTGTCGCGACCTCCGGGCTGCCGTCGCGGGCGGCGATCGCGTCGAGGTCCTTGGCGAGGACCCAGCAGTTGACGAACTCCTGGCGCAACAACGCGAGCACCGGGGCAGCACTGAGCACCCTCGCACGGAGGGTCTTGCCGCTGCCTCAACAGGATTCGTCGGGCAGGCTGCCGAACAGCGCGACGACGTGCAGCGGCTTGCCGGTGGCGAGCGAGGCCGCGCGCGCCGCCGGCAGGTCGAGCCAGTCGAGTTCCGCGAACGGATAGAACCGGCGCTCGAGGATCCGTTCGGCTGCTCGTTCGCTGATCTGCAAGGCACTCGCGGCCGGCTCGGGGAACGTGCCGCCGACGAGTTGCAGGCGCGGCACGCTGCCGATGTCGCAGCTGGTCCCGTCCGGCTCCGCGAGGTTGATGTCGACGTTGGCGCGGCTCCTGGGCACCGCGAGTTCGAATGCGGTGACGTGGCCGCTGCGGCGATCGAGCCACAGGCGGCCGCGAAACTGCGCGGGCGTGAACCAGGAAGACTGGTTCGTGCTGCCGTCGCCGGCGATCAGGAACTCGGCGTGTGCGCGCAGCATGAGCTCGGCGCCGGACTCGTCGAGCACGCGTAAGCTTGCCCATGCACCGTGGGCGCCGATCCCCATGCCGCCGTCGTGATGCAGCACGGTGGTCGCACCGGCGTGCAGCTGGCGCAGGAACGGCAGCACGGCGGCGGCATCGACCTTCCAGCTGGCGCCGACTGTGACTTCGGCGGGCGGCAAGAACGGACGGAAGGCCTCGGCGGCGTACGACGCCCGCGCGGCCGCGGGGGCGAGGTCGCGCACCAACGCCCTCTTCTCGAAGGCATAGGTGGTATCGGTCAGTGGCTCCCAGTGCGCGGCCAGTTCGAGCGAGCACTCGCGCAGCGGCAGCCACGAGGGGACGTCTTGAGCCTTGGCTGCGACTGTGACCACGAGCAGCGACAGCCAGCGGCAACGGAATGCGGGCCACGTCGGCAAGGTTGGCATCGAGATTCCTGGGTCGGGGTGACGAGGCGCAGAGTCTACTGCGAGCAGGACACGACACGGGCACCGGCGCACGCGGGTCGCAGGATCCGGGGATCGGCGGGTGGGCGGCTCGTTCGAGTCTCAGTTGCCAAAACCGATCGTGATCTGCGTGCCGTTGCTCGAGGACACGCCCAACGCCGTCGTGTTCGTGAACGACACTCCCTGCGAGGACAGCACGATGCCGACGAGGCCGACAGTGGTGGGGATCGGCAGCACATAGCTACCGACGCCGCCGACCACGATTGCGATGTAGTACAGGCCCAGATTCAGGTTCGTCAGGCCATTGCAGCCGGCCATGCCGATGGGCGCCAGCGGGATACCCGGGGCGGGAATCACCATGTCACCGAAGCCGACGAAGGCCTGGAAGGGGTACGCATTCGACACGACGAGATGGAAGTTGGCGTTGCCCAGTGATGGCAGACCGAAGGGCGCGAGCTCGAGCGAGGCGCAACCAGTGCCGTAGTTCGACACCGCGGCGCAGTTCGCCTGTGCGCCGAGCAGGGCATAGGTCCAGCCGGTCGGCGAGGTCGGGGAGATCCGCGTCAACAGTAAGCTGTTGCCGGCCATGTCGAAGGTTGCGGGCAGCGTCCAGCTCTCGAACACCGTGTTGTTGGCGGTGGCACCGCCCGCCGACAAGTCGCTGGCGGCCGGCAGTGCGACGCCACCGCCGGGACAGACGCCGACGATGCCGTTGTCCGACGAGCCGCCGAAGGTCGAGTTGTTGGTCGCGCCCGGGCCGTAGACGAAACGGACCACGCCGCCTGGCAGCAGCGTCATCTGCATGTCGAACAGAACGGTGAAGCCGAAGTTCTGGACGCGCGTCCAGGTCACGACGCACTTGGTCGGGGAGCTGTTGATGTAGATCCGTCCGGTGGGGCACACGATGTCGGCGTACAGGCAGCACACCTTGGGCGAACCCGCCATGAAGTTGGTCGTCGTCGGAGTGAAGAGCACTGGGTCATTCGTGAGCGGGGCTGGTGGCACGTTGTTGTTGGACAGGTAGACCAGTCCATGGTCGGAAACGTGGATGTTCGAGTACGGGACGCCGGCGATCGAGAATGGGAAGCCGATCGGCCGCATCAGGAAGACGGTGTCTTGGCCCGTGCCGAGGTAGATGCCGAAATCGCCGTCGAAGCAGTTCTGGGCGATGGCGAGTGGCCCGGTCAGAGCGAGGGCAAGCGAAAGCGCGAGTTTGTTCCGTGTTGGGTATCGACTTGGCATGGAGCACGCGCTCGGCCAGAGTTGCCGGTCGGAGCTAGTTGTGGATCGCGAAGCGGATGGCCGCCGTGAGGCCGGCGGGCGCGAAGTTGGCGTCGAGGGTGACCCACTGCGCATCGATGCCGCGGCCGAAGGCGCTCGCACTCGGGATCGCGAAGTCGTGGCGGGTGAAGCCGCCTTGCAGGCCGGTCGTGCCCGTCGTGAAGCCGCCGACGATTTGGATGTCGGGGTACACGGAGCACAGGGGCAGGCCCAGCGGTGCGAGGTTGAGCGGGA
>JAYUCN010000941.1:0-2883 GCA_043740335.1 Planctomycetota bacterium | reverse complement strand
CCGCCGCTCAGTTCGTTCGCGAGCCGGTAGAGATCCCAGACCTCGCGACACACGGGATGGTCGTGCGTGTCGAGCCGATGCGTCTCGTAGATCGTGTGGCCCGCGAGGTGGAAGTAGACGACGTGGTCCCACGGCACGGCCCGCAGATAGACCGCGGCGTCGAAGCCGTGGTTGGAGGCACAGACGAACACGTTGTTGACGTCCATCAACAGACCGCAGCCGGTCGCTTGCGTGAGTTCCTGCAGGAACTGTGGCTCGTCGAAATCCTCGCGCGCGAACTGGAGGTAGGTGCTCGGATTCTCGAGCACGAGCGGCTGCTCCAGGATGTCCTGCACGGCCCGCACGCGCTCGACGAGGTGACGCAGAGCACGCTTCGTGTAGGGCAGCGGCAGCAGGTCGTGCATGTTCTTGCCCTCGACACCGGTCCAGCAGATGTGGTCGCTGATCCAGCGCGCCTTGCATCGCTGCTGGAGCGCCTTCAGTTCCTTCAGGTAGGTGCGGTCGAGCGGGTCCGTGGTGCCGATGTTCATCGACACGCCGTGCATCACGACCGGGTAGTGCGCGGCGACCTCGTCGAGCACGTGCAGCGGCCGGCCACCCGTGTTCATGTAGTTCTCGGAGAGGATCTCGAACCAGTCGACCGCAGGGCGCTTGGCGAGGATGTGGCCGTAGTGAACGGTGCGCAGACCGAGGCCGATGCCGAGGTCGTTGCCGACGAGTTCTGCGAGTCGCTTGTGCATGGGGCAGGAAACGATCGTGCGCCACCCGCGAGGGAACGGCGCACGATGCGGGCGATCAGGATACCCGGACAGCTCCGGCCGGAGCCGCCGAGCGCGGACTTCTAGTGCTTGACCGGGACGGCGCAGCCGCCCTTGCCCTTGCACGAGTTCTTGCCCGCGCACTTCATGTCACCCGACTTGCAGCCACCCTGGCCCTTGCAGGCGTTCTTGGTCCCGCAATCGTGGTGCGCGACCGTGGCGCAGCCGCCCTTGGTCCTGCACGAGTTCTTGCCGGAGCAGCCGTGGTCGCCAGTCCTGCAGCCGCCCTTGCCCTGGCAGCTGTTCAGACCCTTGCAGGCGTGTTTCTCCATCGTTGCCTGGGCAGTTGAGCCCGAGGCGCAGGAGCTGAGGGAGGTGGAAACGGTGCCGAGCAGGAGGCCTGCGACGGCAGCCGACACGAGCGTGGACTTGGTCTTGTTCATGGTAAGGAGTGGCAACAGAACGGTCCGTCCGGCCAATACGCAAGACAAAGAAGCGGCCCGACGGGGGGCCGCTGATACGTCACCCTGCTTGCCCCGGTCCGCGGCCCAGAGAATAGTGGCTCGCCTCACAGCGGCGCGCGCAGCACGAGGTCCGCCGTCGCCGGTGCGACCACCATGACCTCGCCCGCCGGCTGCGAAGCGCCACCACCGCGTCGGCGAAGTTCAACGCGGTAGCGACCAACGACGACATCGCGCAGTTCGAACCGACCATCGGGAAGCGTGGTCCCGCTGCGCTCTTCGCCGCCGTCGATCGGCACGAACCGTACGACCATTGCGGCCGCACCGCCGCCCTGCGTCGACTCCACGCGACCCGCGACGCGAGCCACTGCCTGCAGGACCACCGCGAGCGGCCCCGTCGGGCCGCCCCCGACGACCATCACAGAGCTGATCTTCGTGCGCCCCTGCCCTTCCTTCTCAGCGCGCAGTTCGTAGTTCCCCATCGGGATGCCTTCGAAGCGGAAGGTACCGCGCACGTCCGAACGGGTCACACGCAGCGAACTCGACCGCGCCTCGTCACCGCGGTCGTGCAGCACGACGCGGCAATCCTCCACCACGGCCCCCGCCGCATCGCGCACCTCGCCGAACGCGCCGCTCGTCGCGATGCGGATGTCGAGCTGCAGCGGCACCTCGGCCACGACCTGGAAGTTGCGCGCGTAGTGGTGGCTGAACAGGTTCTCCTTGAGCCGGCTCGCGGCGACTTCCTGCGGCACGACGACGACGCGCAGCTCGCCGACCGGACAGCGGCCGAGATCGAAGTCCCCGCTCGCGACGACGCGGCTCGTGATGCGGCGGTCGGGTTGCTTCGAGGTGCCGACGACGATGGCCCCCAATGCCGGCGCGCCGTCGATCGTCACCGTGCCGCGCACCAGCGCACCGGGACCGTCGTACGGCGTGGCATCGAGCAGCGCGTCGAAGCGCACGTTCGCGACGTCGCCCCCATGCAGGTCCACTTCGGCTTTGTTCCAGGGCAGGATCTGCTTCTGCCGCGCCGAGTACTGCACCATGCCCGCCACTGTGTTGACGTCCGCCATCGAGTCCTGCGCGGTGACGCGGTACTTGCCCGCCTGCAGCGCCGCGAACGTGAACGAGCCGTCGAGCCCAGGCATCGCGAGCTGCGGCAGGTCCGGCATCGCACCGCGTTGGCTGCCTTCGTAGCGCCGTTCGAGCACGATGACCCAGCGACCGGGGGACGGCGGTCGGCCGCCGTCAGTGAGCACGCCGTGAATCGACGCCGCCGCTGCGAACTGCAGCATGAGTTCGAGCGGATGCCCGTCAACGAGCGCGTGCACCTGACCGTGCTGGGCGTGCATCGCGGTCACGAGTGCCTGGTCGGTCGGCAGATCGCGCACGGTGCACCAACCGTCGTCGCCCGTGCGGCCGGCGGCGAGCGGCAACTCGACGATGCGGTCGCTGCGCGTTCCCCCACGCGGCTGCACGTAGAGCGTGGCCGCCGCCACGGGCTCACCCGCGGCGTCGACGGTGCGCACGCGCAGAGTTCGCGCTGGCCGCAACGACACGGTGCGTTCGGTATCGGCGCGCAGCTCGATGTCGAGCGACTGCGTCGCACAGCCCGCCGCCCCGACGACGACACACCACGGCCCCGCGAGCAGGTTGCGCAACAG
>JAYUCN010000940.1:0-7035 GCA_043740335.1 Planctomycetota bacterium | reverse complement strand
GCGTCGAGATCCGGGGTGGTGGCGCCGAACTGGTCGCGGTCGTCGACAACGGCGATGGCTTCCTGCCGGACGACCTGCCGCTGGCGTTCGCGAGCCATGCGACGAGCAAGCTCGCGTCGGTGCAGGACCTCGACCACATCGGCAGCCTCGGCTTCCGCGGCGAGGCACTCGCCTCGATCGGCGCCGTTTCGAGGGCCTGCATCCAGAGTCGCCGCGCCGGCAGCGACGAAGGGTGGGAGGTGTCCTGCGACGGCGGTCTGGAGACGCCACCGCAGCCATGTGGCTGCCCACCGGGCACGCGCATCGAAGTGCGCGACCTGTTCTTCAACGTGCCGGCGCGCCGGCGCTTCCTGAAGACGGCCAACGCCGAGCGCGCCCGCATCCAGGAACTCGTCGCCGAACTCGCGCTGGCGCGGCTCGAGGTCGACTTCACGTTCGTGGCCGACGGCCGCGAGCACCTGCGCCTGCCGGCCGGCGAGTCGCTCGCGGCGCGCTGCCAGCGTTGCTTCGGCGACGAATTGGGGCGGGGACTGTTGCCGGTGACGCGCACGTTCCCGGGCCTGTCGGTCGAGGGACTCGTGGCCGAGCCCGATCTCGCGCGGCGCGACGGCAAGCTCGAACTACTGTTCGTGAATGGCCGGCTCGCGCGCGAGACGAGTGCCCTGCATGCCGTGCGCCAGGCGTTCCGCGAGTACTTGATGGGCGGCCGCTTCCCCGTCTACGTGCTCCAGATCACGCTGCCTGCCGACCAGGTCGACGTCAACGTGCATCCGCGCAAGGCCGAAGTACGGTTCGTCGAGTCCAGGAAGATCGCGGGCTGTCTGCACGAGACCGTGCGCGCGGTTCTGCAGGGGCGCGGCTTGCTCGGGGCGAGTGGTGGCGGGGGAGTCGTCATCGCCGCCGAACTGCCGCGCGCGCGTTCGGGCTTCCCGGACCTGCCGCCGAGCTTGTTTGGTGGGGCTCCGATGCCTTTACCCTTCGCGGCACCCTTCGCGGCACCACGGCCCGACAGCGAGCCCATGGTGCGCGAGCCAACGGCTGGCTTGCACGCGCCGGCCGTGCGCAGCAATCCGTTCCAACGCGTCTCGGGGCGGTTCCTGCAAGTGCTCGACCTCTACCTCCTGCTCGAAGGGCCCGACGGTCTGCTCGTGGTCGACCAGCACGCCCTGCACGAGCGCGTCGTCTACGAACGGCTGCGTCGGCAGCATGAAGCGCGCGCCGTGCAGGTGCAGCACCTGCTCGTGCCCGCGGTCGTCGAAGTGTCGCCGACCGAACAGGCGTGGTTGCAGTCCGTGCGCAGCGAACTTGCCGCCGAAGGGCTGCTCGTCGATGCGTTCGGTCCGACCTCGGTTGCCGTGCAAGGACTGCCGACGTTGTTGACGAAGGTGGACCCCAGGAAACTCGTGCGCGCGCTGCTCGCCGCCGAGGCGGAGGACGGGCGCTTGTCGATCCGGGCGCAGATCGCGGAGCGCTTCCACTCGATGGCGTGCCGGTCCGCAGTCATGAGCGGGGACCGTCTCGGCGACGCCGAGATCCAAGCACTGCTGCAGGAGGCCAGCACGCTCGAGCATCCGCACAACTGCCCGCACGGGCGTCCGACCGTGCTGACCTTTGGCACCGCCGAACTCGAGCGATACTTCCGGCGCCGCTGCTGAGGGGCCGGCGGTCTTTCAGTTCTTCTTGCGGTCGAAGTCCTCGGCGCGCAGTTCGGGACGCAGCGAGAGGGTCGTCAGTACGGCGCGCGACTTCAGGTGCAGCTGGCCATCGGGTCCGCGGAACAGATGCACGAGTTCGCGCGGCACCAGCAGGTCGTCTCGCTCGTGCAGGTCGAGCAGGTGGACGCGTTCGCCGCGGGTCTCGTCCTTCTTGCCGTCGACGAGTGGCCAGGCTTCGATCGCGAGCAGCGTGCCCTCCGCCTTCCTGACGAAGATCGTGAGGCGCACTGGCGCGTCTTCGCCACCCTGCTGGAGCAGTGGGAACGCCAGAAGGTCCCCTTCGACGACTGAGCAGGGCACGCGCGTGTTGCGATCGAGTTGCAGGATCTCCTCCCGCACGGCGCTGGGGTTCTGGAGCGAGCGCAGCACGGCGCCGGGATCGAAGAAGCGGATCAGTTGCCGCGCCAGGTTCGTGTCGCGTTCGCAGTTCTTCAGATCCTCGGTGAACTCGGCGTTGCGCAGGTCGCGTGGTTCACCCTGGAACAGATGCCAGGGGCCGTTCACGTCGCGGCCGCGCACGATCGGAGCACCGGCCTGTTGCACTTCGTAGCGGATGAGCGACTGCACCTTCTCGCGGCCGGGCCGCTTCCACTCCATGAACCGTACGGTCACGTCGACTTGTCCGCCTTGCTCCGCCTTGCTGTCGAGCCCGTGCAGTTCCATGGTGCAACGCAAGGCCGTCACGGCGGGCACGGGGCCGCGCGGGCGATGGGCAGCGTCGATGCGGCGCGCCAGGGCTTCGAGGTCTGTGGCCAGGGGTGGCGGGGTGGGCGACTGCGCGACCACGAGTGCAGTCAGGAAGGGGATGGCGGCAGGATGCATGGGTGGAACAGCGGCGGCCAACACTCGGTGTGGCCGCTGCACGAAGCCTAACGGAACGGCTCGGCGGCCTGCATCCAGCGGCTGGAGATCGTGCATGCCATGCCATCGGCGGCCGGCGGTGCGGTTCGACCCGCTGGGTCGCCCTCAAGGGGGAGCCCATGGAGGGTCGATCGAACCAACCATGACGCGCCTCCTCACCATCCTGTTTCTGCTCGTACTCGCAGGCACGGGCATGGCCCAGGCAGTGCGGCCAACGCTGCCGCTGAACGGTGGCCCAGGTGCCGCGCCGGGCGTCGAGACCGCGACCAAGCCGGTCGTCGGCAGCGCGGGCAAGACCACGTCGGCAGCGGCGGTTCCTGCCACGGTGAAACCGAAGGCATCCAGCAGGTCCCCACGGCGTCTGGCACAAGAACCCGAAGCGTCGCCGGAACAGGTGGTGATCCCGCACGACCTGCGCGGTCGTTCGCTGCTGCGGCTCCGCCTCGAGGTGGTCGATGCGGCGTTTCCCTGGCTCGTGCCAACGGCGCCGACGCAGTGGATCAGCATCGGCCTTCTGCTGTTCGTGAGCCTGTGCCTCGTCATCCACCTGTCGACGCGCGTGTCGGGAGCCGACGGGGTCGCCCTCGGTCGCAGCATGGCGCTCGCCAGCTGGTACATGGTCACCGGCCTCGTGCAGATGGCCCTCGTGCCGGCGAGCCAGTTTTCGACGGGGGTGATGCTGCTCGCCAACCCGGCAGTGGCCCTGTTCTGGCTCTGCACGCTGTTCGGGCTCTCGCGCGGTGCTTCGGTGGTCGCGTTCGCCGTGCAGTTGGGATTCGTGGTCCTGGGCTACGGCGTGCTCGAACTCGTGACGTCGCTGCTTGGTTCGATCGGGACCGATATCGGCTGAGGAAGATGCCGGCCCGAGGCGACGGTCGCCTCTCTCTCACGCATTCCATCCCTGGAAATGCGTTGCCTCGAGCCGGTGCGCTCGCAGATCAAGATCCATGCCGGTATCGGGGAGTGCCCCGGCTGCGGCGAAGGGCGGGGTTCCGTTGCGTGTCCGTAACGATAGGGCGCTCATCTGCATTGACGGCGGCTCAAAAGCCTCCTACAGACGCGCTCATGCCTGCGACCTTTGTCAGCGACATCACCGCCGCCACCTTCCAGAAGGACGTCGTCGAACGATCGATGAAGACCCCGGTGCTGCTCGACTTCTGGGCCGCATGGTGCGGTCCGTGCAAGGCCCTGAGCCCCGTGCTGGAGAAGATCGCAGGCGAGCATCAAGGTGCGTTTCACCTTGGCAAGGTCGACACCGAGCGCGAGCAGGACCTCGCCTACGCGTTCGGCGTGCAAGGCATTCCGTACTGCGTGCTCGTGGACGGCGGCCGCCCGGTCGACGGGTTCCAAGGGGCGCTGCCCGAGGCCGACGTTCGCCGGTTCCTCCAGAAGAACGGTATCGAGCCCTTGGTCCTGTCGGAGGCATCACCGGCTGCGGCTGCGCCTCCCCAGGCGGTCGATCCGAACAGTCCGGCGGCGCGTCTGCAGCGCGCGTTGGCGGCCGCCGCGAAGGGAGACGCGGTCACCGCGCGGGCGGCGCTGGAGGGTCTTGCCGAAGAGGACGAACGTTTCGATCAGGCCCAACGCCTGCGCGCAGGCCTCGAGTGGCTCGAGGCGTCGCTGAACCCGGATGGACCACCGGCCGAGGCCATGCTGGCGGCGGCACGGGCCAAGTTGCTGAAGGGTGATGCCAAAGGCGCGATGCAGCACATCCTCGAAGCGGTCGCGGCCGACAAGGGCTTTCGCGCGGGATTGGCCCGCAAGGCGATGCTGCTGTGCTTCCTGCAGGTCGGCGAGGAGAGCGAACAGCTCGACGACTACCGCCGCCGGCTCGCGACGTTGCTGTACTAGTCATCGCGACGTGGCGGTTGCTACCTGGAGACGGTGACGTGCATGCGGACGAGTTCAGCCAGCGAACTGGCCCCCGTCTTGCGCATCACATTGGCACGATGGACTTCGACGGTCTTCGGGCTCAGCCCTAGAGCCGCCGCGACATCCTTGTTGGCTGCACCCTGGACGATGCGCTCCATCACCTCACCTTCGCGGCAGGAGAGGGCTGCGAAGCGCTGTCGCAGGACTTCCATGTCCGCCCCCGACCTTCGGCGTTCGACATCGATCGCGATCGTGCGTTGCAGCGTGTCGAGCATCACGTCCAGATCGAACGGCTTCTCGACGAAGTCGACGCTGCCGAGCTTCAGGGCATGCACGGCTTCCGACACGCGCGCCATGCCACTCATGAACACGACGGGCAGCGGGAACCCGTGGGCCGACAACTCCTCGAGCAGTTCGATGCCCGTTCGATCGGGCAGGACCAGATCGAGGACGAGACAGCCGGGCCGGCTGGCGTCGGGCCTGGCGAGGAACTCGCTGGCCGAGCCATAGCTCGCGACCTCGAAGCCGCCGAGGCGGCCGAGGTTCACGAACAGCGCCTGGATCGACGGCTCGTCGTCGACCACGTGCACGAGCGGGACCGTTGCCACAGCCATTGGCGCAGTCCGTTCCGCAAGGGCTGTTGGTGTTCTCAGAACCAACATGTTGATGTTCTCCAATCGTGGGTGCCTGGGTCCCACGCCATGGCCGCATCGACAGTCCGCGGTTTCAACTTGAGCCACGTTGCATCGCCCCCTCCGCGTGGCAGGATGCGCGCATGACCGCTTCCCGAACTCTGTCGTGGCCAGCCTGCGCGCTTTCTCTCGCCCTCGCGAGCAGCTGTGGCGGCGGCAGCGGCCCCGCCGCGCCGCCGAGGCTGCGCCTGGCGGTGGTGCCGAAGGGCACGGCGAACGAGTTCTGGCAGTCCGTGCATGCGGGGGCCAAGGCGGCGGCACTGGCACTGCAGGTCGACATCGATTGGATGGGCCCGCAGCCCGAGGGCGATCGCCAGGCCCAGATCGCGCTGGTCGAGACGTTCGTGACGCGCAAGGTGTCCGGTCTCCTGCTCGCTCCGGTGGACGAACAGGCGCTGGTGGCGCCCGTTGCCGAAGCCCGGCGTGCCGGTGTGCCGACCGTGGTCTTCGACAGCGCGCTGCTGGGTCAGGAGCACGTGGCGTTCGTGGCCACGGACAATCGGCGCGGCGGCGAACAGGCGGGCGAAGCGCTCGGCACGCTGCTCGGCGGCGTCGGCAAGGTCGTCGTCATGCGCTACCAGGAAGGCTCGGCCAGCACGATGGCGCGCGAGAGTGGGTGCCTCGACACGCTGCGCACGAAGTTCCCGAGGATCCAGATCCTCAGCGACAACCAGTACGGACCGAACCTGGACCGCGCGCGCTCGGTTGCCGATGCACTGATGACTGCCCACCCGGACGTCGACGGTGTGTTCACGCCCAACGAGACGACGACGCACGGCATGCTGCTGGCGCTCGACGCGGTCGGCAGAGCGGGGAAGGTCAAGTTCGTGGGCTTCGACGCGAGTCCGGAGTTGTTGAAGGGACTGGCCAAGTCCCAGCTGCATGCGCTCGTTGTCCAGGATCCGGTGGCGATGGGCAGGCGGGGCCTGGAGCTGCTCGTCGCTCACCTGCGCGGGGAGAAGGTGGCGCCCGTCGAGTACACGGCGTTGGTCGTGGCGACGCCCGAGAATCGTGAGCAGCCGGCCGTGAAGGCGCTGCTCGAACCCGACCTCTCGATCCTGCGGCGTTGAGGTGGAGGCTCTGCTGGAGATGCGCGGCATCGCGCTGCGCTACGGCAGCGTGCAAGCGCTGGCGGGAGTCGATCTCAGGCTCGACACCGGCGAAGTACACGGCCTGCTGGGCGAGAACGGGGCCGGCAAGAGTTCGCTCATGCAGGTGCTCGTGGGAGCCGTGCGGCCCGCGGCGGGGACCATGCGTCTTGCCGGGGCTGCCCATGCGCCCGCGTCGGCGGCAGAGGCCCAGCGCGCTGGTGTCGTCATGGTGTTCCAGGAGTTGACGCTGCTGGGCCACCTGTCGATTGCCGAGAACCTGTGGCTCGGCCGCGAACACTCGATCTTCGGCCTCGTCGATCGGCGTCGGCGCCACGCCGCCGTGGCGTCTGTGCTGGCCCGGCTGCATCGCTCCGAACTCGATCTCGGCACGCGCGTGTCGCGACTCGCGCCCGGCGACCGCCAGATGATCGAGATCGCGCGGGCCCTGCTCGGCAACCCCAAGGTGATCGTGTTCGACGAACCGACCAGTTCGCTCGACGCCGACGACGTGCAACGGCTGTTCACGGTGATCCGCCAATTGCGGGCCGAGGGGCTAGGCATCGTCTACATCAGCCACCTGCTCGACGAAGTGCGTGAACTGTGCGATCGATGCACGGTGCTGCGCGATGGCCGTTCGGTTGCGGCTTCTGACCTCGCGGATGTCGACGATAAGTCCCTCATCGCACTCATGGCCGGGCGGCCGCTCGAGGGCGTTTTCCCCGAACACCGGCAGGGCCGGGCCGATCCCGTGCTCGAGGTGCGCGATCTGTCCACGGCCGGCTTGCCCGGGCGCGCGTCGCTGAC
>JAYUCN010000939.1:0-7038 GCA_043740335.1 Planctomycetota bacterium | reverse complement strand
GCTGCATGGCCAGCCAACGGCTCACCCTGCGGCCAGCACGCGCGCGAAGACCTCGCGATCCACGTTACCACCCGTGAACACGACGCCGATTCGTTGGCCCGCGTTGAGGTCGCGATCCCGGAGCACAGCGGCGAGCCCGGCTCCGGCCGCACCCTCAGCCACGTTGTGCGTGTCGGCAAACCAGGCCCGCATCGCGGCCTCGATCTCGTCGTCAGTCACCACGGCGATCCGCTCGACGCCGCGCAGGATGTGCGCGAGCGCTTCCGCGTTGGGGGTCGAGCAGGCCATGCCGTCCGCGATGCGCGTGGCCACGGTGCTCGTCACGATGCGCCGGGCCGCGAACGAGAGTGCGATGCCCATCGTGTGTTCGGAGGCGACGCCGACGATCCGGGTCGACAAGCCCAGGGCATCGCGGGCCGCGATCATGCCGCAGATGCCCGAGCCGAGTCCGATCGGCACGTAGACGCGGGCCAGCAGCGGTGTGCTGCGCAGGAAGCGCAGCGTCGAGACGGCGTTGCCCCACGCCAAGTCGCGGTGGAACGACGGCACGAAGTGCAGCGAGCGTTCGGTCGCCAGGTGCTCGGCGTGCTCCAGGGCTGCCTGGAAGTCGTCGCCATGTTCGATCAGTTCGCCACCGAGCGCGCGCATTGCCGCGTTCTTTTCGCGGCTGTTGCCGTGCGGGACGACGATCGTCGCCGGGATGCAGTGGCGGCTCGCCGCGAAGGCAACCGCTTGTCCGAAGTTGCCGCGCGTGGCGGCGATGACGCCGCGGAGGTTTGGTGTGCGTTGGGCAAGTCGGGCGAAGTACTGGAGCGCGCCGCGCACCTTGAACGAACCGATCGGCGCGTGGTTCTCGTGTTTGACCCACAGCTCGCAGCGCGCCCGCGCGCTCAGCAGCGGCCATTCGAACTGCGGCGTCGGTGGCACGACGCTGTCGATGAACGCGGTGATGGACTCGATCTCGGCCAGAGTGGGGAGAGGGTCCATCGGGGCATTGGATCCGGTTGTCCAGAAGTGGCCAACGCCTTTCAGGCGGGGAACCGCGCCCTTGCCCGATGAGATCCGTGAAATGGTCGGAGCGAGAAGATTTGAACTTCCGACCCCCTGCACCCCATGCAGGTGCGCTACCAGGCTGCGCTACGCTCCGACCCGAGGTCTGACGGTGAAGCCGCGGGGCTTCCGGGGAGCGAGGATGGTAGCGCCGATCGGCCAGCCGGCAAGAGTCGAGGAAGACGGCTCGCACACTGGCTCGCGATCACCACGTAGCACGTAGATTGTCGGGATGCCTGGATTCCCTGGCGCCATCGCCGCATGGTTCGGTCTCGCTGCTTCCACCTTCGAGGGCGCCTCCTGCGCCCAAGAACCAGCAATACCGACCCTGACTCTGCCCGCCTTCACCGGCTACGCCCACCCCGATCCGGATGCGATGCAGCGCCGCGGCGACGGCTCGGTCGAACGCTGCGATGGCTCCCTGTACTTCTACTTCTTCCTCGAGGCCGTCGGGGACCTCACCATCCGCCTCGAGCGCACCGCGGCCGGCGACACGGAGCCGAACCCATCGAAGCTGGTCACGATCGTCCATCCGATGGCCGAGGACCTTGCCAGGAAGAACACCTCCGCGACGACCGTCCACCCGCGGACGCCGAGCTCCCCACACTGCCCGCGCGCCCGGCCAGTCTCCGGTAGTCCTCCGGCAGTCTCCCGGCAGTCGGGAAAAACCCGTCGAGGCCGCCCCTCCCCGTTCGTCATGGCCTGAGTATCTTCCGCCCTGACCAACACACACGAACCCGAACAACCCATGTCGAAAACCCAAGCTGCGAAAACCCAAGGCCCCTGGCACAACCGCTTCGTCTGGCACGACCTCATGACCACGGACGCCGTGAAGTCACAGAACTTCTACTGCTCGCTGTTCGACTGGCAGATCCAGGAGATGGCGATGGAGAACTGCGTCTACCGCATGATCACCGCGGGGCCCGGTCCGATCGGCGGCATCGTCGAAGAGAAGAAGATCCCCGTCTCGCACTGGATGCCCTACATCGCCACCGCCGACGTCGATGCCGCGGCGAAGAAGTGCAAGCAGCTCGGCGGCTCGGTCTGCATGCCGCCGACCGACGTCCCGAAGACGGGCCGCTTCGCAGTCGTCGGCGACCCGCAGGGCGCCTTCTTCTCGATCTACAAGGGCCTGCCCGAGTCGCCGGGCTTCGACCCCGATCTGCCCGTGCCCGGCCGCATCTGCTGGAACGAACTGCTCTCGACCGACGACAAGGCGGCACAGAAGTTCTACAGCGCGATGTTCGGCTGGAAGGAACAGGCGAAGGACATGGGACCGATGGGCACCTACCGCGTGCAGATGCTCGGCGACAAGCAGGCCGGCGGCATCATGAAGAACCCCATGAACGGTGCGCCCAGCGCCTGGCTCGTCTACTTCCACGCCCCGGACCTCAAGAAGGCGACGGAGAAGGCGAAGAAGCTCAAGGCCAAGGCCCTCGTGGAGAACACGCCGATCCCCGAGGTCGGCTCGTTCTCGATGCTCGCCGATCCGGTCGGTGCGACGTTCGCGCTGTTCCAGAACCTGCCACAGCCCAGCAAGAAGTGAGAGCGCCCCAGATCGGCGTCTACTTCGTGATGCCGACCTGTCGCAGCATCCACGCGTACTCGAACGCGCGGTCCCGCCAACGGTCGTAACGCCCCGACGCGCCGCCGTGCCCCGCGGGCTCCATCTTGCACTTCAGCAGCAGCTGGTTGCCGCTGCCTTGCAGTGCGCGCGCCTTGGCGACGTACTTCGCGGGCTCCCAGTACATCACCTGCGAGTCGTTGAAGCTCGTCGTGACGAGCGTCGCCGGAAAGGTCTTCGGCCCAATGTTGTCGTAGGGGCTGTAGGACAGCATGTACTCGAAGGCCTCCTTCTCGTTGGGATTGCCCCACTCGAGGTACTCGCCGACCGTGAGCGGCAGCGACGCGTCCATCATCGTGTTCATGACGTCGACGAACGGCACGGCACTGTGCACGGCACGGAACAGATCGGGCCGCATGTTGACGACCGCCCCCATGAGCAGACCGCCCGCGCTGCCGCCCTCGATGACGAGACGATCCTTGTCGGTCCACTTCTCGGCGACGAGGAACTCCGCGCAATCGATGAAGTCGGTGAACGTGTTCTTCTTCTTCCTCAACATGCCATCGAGATGCCACGCCTCACCGAGGTCGTTGCCGCCGCGGATGTGCGCAATCGCGTAGACGACGCCGCGATCGAGCAGGCTCACGCGCTCGCTGTCGAAGATGGCAGGCATCGCGAAGCCGTACGAGCCGTAGCCGTAGAGCCACAGCGGTGCCTTGCCGTCGCGAGCAATGCCCAGCTTGTGCACGATCGACAGCGGCACCTTCACGCCGTCGCGCGCCGTCGCCCACAGACGCTCGGTGATGTAGTTCGCGGGGTCGTAGCCGCCGAGCACTTCCTGCTGCTTCTTGAGCGTGCGCGCGAGCGTCGCGAAGTCGTAGTCGTAGACGCAGGGCGGCGTGACCATCGACTGGTAGTTGATGCGGCAGGTCGTCGACGCGAACTCGGGCGTGGCGCCGGGCGATGCGGCGTAGGCCGCTTCCGGGAACGTGATCTCGCGCCAGCTGCCGGCCTTGAAGTCGAACACGCGGAAGCGATTGAGCGCCTGCGCGCGTTCCTGCACGACCGCGAAGTCGGCAAAGACCTCGAAGCCACTGACGAGCACGTCGTCCCTGTGCGGCACGAGGTCGGTCCACAGCTCGGGCCGCGGATCGTCCGTCGCGACGCGCACGACGCGGAAGTTCGGCGCCCCCTTGTTGGTGCGCACATAGAAGACGCCAAGGCGATGCTCGAACGCGTAGCGATGCCCCTTCTCGCGCGGCAGGAACACCTTCCACTCACCCGTCGGCGTCTTGCTGTCGAGGTAGCGCCACTGCGTCGTGTCGGTGCTCATCGAGCCGACGCTGAGGTAGCGCCTGTCCTTCGTACGCGTGACACCGATGCGGTAGAGCTCGTCCTTCTCCTCGAACAGGAGTGTGAGCTTGCCGCCCAGCTCGAGTCGCCAGAGCTGGTTCGAGCGCTTGGTGACTGCGTCCTCCGTGACGAGGAACAGCGTCCGGCCATCGGCCGCCCACTCGAGCGACGTGACGCGTTCGGCCGTGTCCGGCAGCACCTCACCCGTGCGCAGGTCCTTGACGTGCAGCGCGAACTGCCGGAAGCCCGTGCTGTCCGTCGTGAACGCGAGCAGGTTGTCGTCGTCGCTGACCTGCTGCTCGCCGATGCCGAGGTAGGCGAGACCCTTCGCCATCTCGTTCTGGTCGAGCAGCACGAACTCCTTCGCGGCCGCGTCGAACGCACCGTCCGCCGCGGCGAGCTTGCGGCACGAGATCGGATACTGCATGCCTTCGACGGTGCGCGAGTAGTAGTAGAAGCGTCCATCGCGCATGGGCACGCTGAGGTCGGTCTGCTTCGTGCGCGCGAGCAGTTCGCGATAGAGCGTCTCCTGCATGGGCTGCAGGTCCTTCGTCATCGCCGCCGTGTAGGCGTTCTCGGCTTCCAGCCAGGCGGTGACCTCGGGGTTGGACTTCTCGCGCAGCCAGAAGTACGGATCGACGAAGGTGCGGCCGTGCCAGACCGCGGTGTGCTCGACGCGTTTGGCGACGGGCGGCTTGCCCGCCTCCTGTGCGAACAGCAGGGCGGAGGCGAAGAACGCACAGAGCGCGCGAACGAGTGGGAAGGGTTGCAGCATCATCGGGTCGGGCGGTGGCTTGGCGGCGGCCTCAGGAACGCGCCTCGTCTATCCGCCGGCCTTGCGCCGCGCAATCCAGTGGTCGAGGCTCACTTTTCCCGCGCCCTTGGCGAGCAGCCACACCACCCCGACGAGGAACGGCAGTGGTGCCACGGTGGAGTAGTCGACATCGAGCATGAGCCCGGGGACGAGGTCCTTGCGATGCGCGGTCGCGAGGGCCACGACCATCGTGCATGCCAGCAGGAAGGAGGCGGTGCGGGTGCCAAGTCCAACCAGCAGCAGGATGCCCCCGCCAAACTCGAGCCCCGCGATCATCGGCGCCTGCACGTTGGCGAAGGGGATATCGAGGGTCTCGAAGCTCTTCACCGTGCCGTCGAGGTTGCGAAACTTGCCGAGCCCTGCGATCAGGAAGGCCTGGCCGAACACGAGCCGTGTCAGCAACTGCGCAACAGGCGTGAAGAGCGCATCGATGCGCTGGGCGAAGGACGAACCTTGGGATGGTGAGGTCACAGTTCCTGGATCGTAGAGGTGGAGAACGGAGAGTCAGCAGGACTTCGTGTCAGCCGAGCACGATAGGCAGCAGCACGCCGAGGCCCAGCGCAAACACAGAGAGCGCTGGGGCGGGACTGCCCGACGGCAAGCTGCGACTCTCCTCGCGCGCGCGCCAGCGCGGGTCGACGGCGTTCCGGCGGCCGTGCCACAGCTCGAGCGATGCGAACACGAATGCGTGGCGCCATGGACGAGGTGGCCGACGAGCGTGGACGAGCGCCCACAGTGGCACACCGGGTGCGGCAGCTGCCATGAGGGCGTCCACGAGCGCTCGTGCCGCGGGCCGCCGCAGCACCACGAAGAACGGCGCGACCAGGAGTGCCAGGGTCAGGCCGCGCAAGGTCGAGGTGGCGCCAAGGCCTGCGGTGACCGCCAGGATGGGACTGGCAACGAGGCCGGCAACGGCACCGATGCAAGCGCGACGGAGGAAGCGATTCCTACCTGGCCTGGTGAGTACTGCCTTGCCGGGCGCGGCAGGGGGATCGAGGGGGCGCTGCCGCGACGATGCCCGGACGGCAGAGTGCCGTTCTGCGAAGAATCGCGGGTCGACAGGTTCGTTCTCTGGGACATGGGCGTAACCTGCACCCCCCTTTGACATCGAAGTCAGCGAAACGTTTCGCGACTTCTCCTGAAGCCATTCGAGGACCCATGAAAACCAACAAGTCCGTTCTCCTCTCCGCCGCTGTCTCGGGCCTGCTGCTCGGCGCGGCATCCACGACACTCACGTCCTGCTCGAAGACGCCGGCCCCGGCGCCGACCGTCACGCCAGCACCCGCACCTGCCGGCACCCCGGTCGCAGCGGTCGAGAAGCATGCCTGCAAGGGCATGAACACCTGCAGCGGGAAGGGTGGCTGCAAGACCGGGGACAAGGGTTGCAATGCCAAGAACTCGTGCACGGGCAAGGGCGGTTGCGCCACGGTCGCGCACCACGATTGCGCAACCAAGAACGCTTGCAAGAACCAGGGTGGCTGCAAGACCGGGGACAAGGGCTGCGCCGGCAAGAACACGTGCACGGGCAAGGGCGGCTGCCACGTCCCTGTCGTCAAGCACTAGATCGCACCGGGCGGCCCCGCCGGCCGTTCCGTCACGACCCGTGCGACTGGCGGTGGCAATGGCACCTTGGCGCCGCCGCGCGCTTCACCCGCGAGCAATGCCAGCACGTCCGCATACGCGTAGACGACCGGCGGCTTGTCCTTCGCGAGGCCGCCCGTGTCCGCAGTCGGACCATAGGTGCTGTGCAGGCTGCGCCCGAACATTCGCAGCATCGTCGTCTGCTGGCCGCGGTGATGCGCCGTGTGCGCGATGCGGCGCACCATGACCCACGTACGAGGGCGCCGCGTCTCGAAGAACGCGACCTCGGCCTCCCACCACGCCTCGTCCTTGTCCGCCAGCGCCGCGCGTCGGTGTTCGGCCGCGGCGGCGTAGTGCTCCAGGAACGCGAGCCGCGACAACTCCGCCGGCAACACCTCGCCCGGCACGACGATGCCGAACATCGCCACGAACCACCCGTTCTCGCTCTGGCACTGGTGGATCATGTGTTCGCGCAGCGTGCGACCGCGCGGATCCCCGGCCCGCGGGCGCACGTCGAGGTCGCCGTCGTGCCCCATCGACCAGACCGACAGTACCTTCAGGATCTCGGTCGCGTAGGTGTCGACGAGGAACGAATAGCGGCTCGCCATGGCGCCATCGTGGACACCGCGTCGGCCGCCGGCAACGACGCTGCCCGACATTCGCCATCCTGGCAGCC
>JAYUCN010000938.1:0-7054 GCA_043740335.1 Planctomycetota bacterium | reverse complement strand
TCCTGGTCGCGAGCTGGAACTCGCTGTCGATTCCGTTGCCCGCGATCCACCCTCAGGGTGTTGCCGGTTGCACACTGCTGGTCAGTCCCGACCTTCTCGACCTTCGCGTGCCGGCAGCCGGCAGTGCGTCGTTCGATCTGCTGATGCCGACTTCGTCGACTCTTGTCGGTCAGGTCGCGCGTGAGCAGATCATCACGCTCGAACTCGACGCATCGGCGAACATCCTCGCCATCACGAGCACGAATGCGCTGCAGCTGACGATCGGTGCATTGTGATCGGATGGATGCCTTGCCGGGGCGTGCCCTTGCACGCCGTGGCACGCCGTGCCTCACGATTGCCGAGCGAGAGTCGCAATAACGAAGCGCACCTCGAGGAACTCGGCGTCCGCCGCCGCACGGAGGGAAATGGCTGCATGCGGAGGCAGCATACAGGCGCCCCCGGACTGCAAGACGTGAGCCTCCGTACCTTGCTCAACCTCGACTTCGCCGTGCAGCACGCACCAGAAGCGGCGGGCGTCGCCGTGGACGAACGTCCTCGCCGATGGCGTTTGCGCTCGCATGACCCGCACATCGATGGCGCCTTCGGTTGCGGCACCGATCCCCGTGTCGCGCGCGAGCCACCCGGCGAGGTCCCACGCGTTCCACGTCGCGTGTTCGGCGCGATGCCATACGAAGCGTTGGCCCGCGAACATGCGATCGGGACGCCGCACGGTGGTCGGCAGCGTCATTGCGTGCTCGACACACGTGACGTGTTCGGCCGGGGCGCTGACCTCGATCACTTCGAGGCCATCGCTGCATTCGAGCACGCGGTGGCGGATCTCGGGCGGCTGCAGCACGCAGTCGCCCGCCCGCATTACGAACGGCTCGCCCTGGTCCTCGTAGACGACGCGCACCCAGCCGGCCTTGCAGTAGATGACCTGTGCCGAGACCTTGTGGAAGTGCACGTAGTCGGGCACGGGGCCGCCGCGGGGAATGCGGATGTGCGAGGCGACGAGCGCGCCGCCCTGGCGGCCGGGGATCAGGTCGCGGTAGAGCATGCCCGCGCGCCCTTCGAGCCACTTCGCCGCGTCCGCCTGCCGGCTCACGACGAACGTCGCGGGCGCGTCCGCGGTCGCCGCGGTTTCGCCGGGCACGATGTCGATGCGTGCTCCGTTGGGGGCGACGCACGTGCGTGCTGGAGCGCCGGGCAGTCGCAGGTGACCGCCGCCGTCGCGTTCGCCGCGTTCGAGCCGCACGCAGAGACCGAAGCCCGACAGGGATGCGACGCGCGGATCGTCGGCGGGGAAGATCACGAGGAGGCGAAAGCCGAGTGCCGCGAAGAACGCCTGGTTCGCGGCGAGGTCGCGACAGGTCAGCACGACGGCGCCGTGGTCGTGATCGGGCGGCTCTGCGTTCACGCCGTGACCGTAGGTGCGCCGCGGTCGCTGTCAACCGACACGATGGCGAACACAGCACCTCGCCATCATGATGCGCGCATGACGACGGACGCCGCTGCCGTGCTCGGCGCCCCGCTGCGCGATGCGGCGGGCGGCGCCGTGACGCTGCGCGCGCTGCTCGGACCCGGCCCGACCGTCGTCGTCTTCCTGCGCCACTTCGGTTGACTGCTGTGTCGCGAACGCGCGGCGCAGTTGCGCACGCGCGAGCACGAACTGCAGGCGGCCGCGGCGCGGCTCCTGTTCGTCGGCACGGGCACGCCGGCGATGGCGGCCGACTTCGGCAAGACCCACGGTGGCCCCCACGCCGTGCTCAGCGATGTGACGCGGCGCAGCTTCGAGGCGGCGGGCATGCGCCGTTCGTTCTGGTCGGTGCTGCACTGGCGACTGCTCACCAACGCGTGGCGCGCGTTCCGCAAGGGCTTCCGCCAGACGAAGGTGCAGGGCGATCCGTGGCAGCAGGGCGGCGTGCTCGTGTTCGACGCGGGTGGCCGACTGCGGCACCAGCAGGTCGATCGCGTCGGCGGCGACGAGATCGACCTCGACGCCGTGCTGGCGGCCGGGCGTTCCGATTGAGGAGGCGCTCGCCGTTCCCGTACGACCGCCGCGGCGTGCGTCCAGCCGGCCCCTACGGCATCGTGCGGCGTTCCTACGTCCATTGGTCCGGTGCACCCGCGAAAGATCGGCGAGAGCATGCAGAGAGTCGTTCCCCTCGACATTACCTCGGCATCGAAGAAGGGTGCGGGCGGGTACGCTGGTGCCGCATGGCTACCTGGCGATCTGATCGGATGCTCCGAGCATCGGTGTTCGCGTGATGAATGCTGCCCGACCTGCCTTCGAGAATCTGCGCGAGGAGATGGTCGATCAGATCCGCGCCCGTGGCGTCGAGTCGCCGCGTGTGCTGCGGGCGATGGGGCGTGTGCGTCGCGAGCGGTATGTGCCGTCGTGCCTCGGCGAGTTCGCCTACGAAGACTCCGCGCTGCCGATCGAAGAGGAGCAGACGATCTCGCAGCCGTACATCGTCGCGTTCATGCTCGATGCGCTCGGACTGCTCGGCGACGAGAAGGTGCTCGAGATCGGCACCGGCTCCGGCTACGCCGCCGCCGTGCTCGGGGAGATCGTGCGCGAGGTCTACACGATCGAACGCCATGACAAGCTCGCACGCACGGCCGCCGAGCGGCTCGCGCGCGATGGCTACGGCAACGTGCACGTCCGGCACGGCGATGGCACGCTCGGGTGGTCCGAGCAGGCGCCGTTCGATGGGATCGTCGTCGCGGCGGGTGGTCCCAGCGTGCCCGAATCGCTGCGGCAGCAACTCGCGATCGGTGGTCGGCTCGTGATCCCCGTTGGCGACGCACCGGGGCATCAGCAGCTCGTGCGTGTCACCAGGACGGCCGCTGACCAGTTCCAGGAGGAGCGTCTGGCCAAGGTTCGTTTCGTGCCCCTGGTCGGGGCGGCGGGATGGCGGGCGCCGACGGCGGAGACGGTGCCGATCCCGCGGCAGTCGTGAACTGGCCGACGTTCCCGACACCTGCCCGTTCGGCCTGTAGCTCTGCCCGGTCATGTCCCGACCACGTGCGACCGGGCGAGCACACGTCAGGTGTGGGTCGCCTGCAGCGCCATCGCGGCCAGGTCCAGGGGCGTGCGGCGACTCGCTCTCGCGGCTGCCTTGCGCGACCTCGAAGGGATGCATCGGAGCGGCACCATGATCGACTTCAACGCGGCGGCGACGAACTCGACCTCGGCGCGGTGCTGGCCGCGGTGCGCGCGGCGTAGAGCTTCCGGGTCACTTGGCGCTCGGGTCGGAGGGTGGCGGCAGTTTCATCAAGAGCGCACTGACCTTGCCCAGTTCCGCCTCGAACGTCTCCTCGGTGTGCGGTTGCTGGCCCCACTGGAAGTTGCGACCGACGAGCACGGCGCCGACGTCCACGTGCAGCGTGACCGGTCCCGGTGGCACGAAGAAGCGCACCGCCTCCATTCCGGCAAGCTCGACGCCCGGCGTGCCGAGCTGTCCGCCGGCGAACAGCGTGATGTCTGGGCCGTTGGTGTTCGCATCGCCGACTCGGATCTGCACCCGCTCGGCGCCGAGGCGCCCCTTGCCCTCCGCCTCGAACTGCACGGTCGCTTCCACGACGAGCACCCGCAGGTCCCTCTTGGTCGGCTTGCCGGCCACCACCAGGACGGGATCGCCTTCCTTCACGAGCGTCACTCCGGTCGCGACGTCGATCGCTTCGAGCGAGTAGCGCCCCGGCGCCGCCGGAATCTCGAAGGTGCCGTCCGCTGCGACGAGCGCCCAGTGTCGACGGCGCAGCTGCTCGTTGTGGTCGATCCAGCGTTCGTTGTCCTTGTCGACTCGCGTCGTGACGACGGCGAGCCGGCCGCTGGGAAACTCGGCGCCCGCGAAGGAGACCTTGCCGGTGACCGCCGAAGGCAGGTACTTGCCGATGTCGACATCGACGGCGACATCGTCCTTGCCGATGCGCACGGTCGTCATCGGGATCTTCAAGGCGGCTCCCTGGCGCGGCGGCAGCGGCACCACGAGGAAGAGCTGTTCGGTTCCCGCAGCGCGATGCTCGAAACGGAACGCGCCGTCGACGAGCGGCTCTGCACCTTCGAGGTTCCATGCCTCCAGCACGTTGCCACCGACTGTCCACGGATCATCGACGGGCGCCTCGTGGGGCTTGGCGAGGACCACCTTCCATCCAGGTGCGGTTTTGCCCCCGCTGATCCTTCCCGTAACCGTGACTCCGGTCGGCAGGGCGAGATCGAGCTCCTTGCGCACCTCGGCGGCCTTCAGGGTCGCGCGCATCGACACCATCGCCGTGCCGCCGGGCCGGCGCACGGCGAGTTCATGGGCCCCTTGGCCAAGGCCACGGAACGTGAACGATCCATCTTCGGCCGTGAGCACCGGCACGGGCCGCGGCCGTTGGCGCCCGAAACGCACCTCGTTGTTCTTCACGCGTTCGCACGTCACCGACACGCCGCCCGCGGGCTTGCCCGTTGCCGCATCCACGACCCTGCCCTCGAGGCGCGACTCCAGCGCGAGTCTCGCCACGTATTCTTCGCCATCCTTCCACTCCACCTGTTGCGCAAGGAACGGCGCGTAGCCTTCGGCGACGACGTGCACGACGCCCTTGCTGGCGTGTTCCTGCGGTTCGAGCCAGACCCTGCCGTCGGTGCCGGACGCCCGCAGGCTCCACCCGAGCATGTCCTCGATGTTGCCATTGAGTTCGCCATCGAACCAGAATGCCGCCGCGCGCATCGGTGTGACGGTCTTGTCCGTTGCGCCATCCACGGCGCGCACCACGAACACCCTCTCGCCCGGCGTGCCAAAGCGAAGAGCGACTCCGGCGACGGGGCCGGGCAGCAGCCCGCTGTCGGCGGTGCGTCCCGAAACCGGATCGAATGCCTGGAGAAAGAAGCGGCAAGGTGTCGTCACGCTGAGACGGAACTTCCCCTGCTCGGCCCGTGTGGGTCGCGCTTCGGCGCCCGCGAACTCGTACCTCACCGTGACCAGCCCCTCGAACGGCCTGCCTTCCGCATCCTGGACCGTGCCCTCGACGAACCCGCTCGCTTCGAGCTGCACGTCGAGAGGGTTGCCGAGGTCCACCGATGGCAACGTCCTCGTGTAGTAGCCGTCGGCCGCGACGGCGATCGCCATCGCGTTCGCGAACACAGAAGGAAGGACGAACACGCCATTGCCACCGGTGATCGTCTGGCTGCCGAAGGAGGGGGCAAGCCATGGATAGGTGGTCAGGCAGTCGACCGCACGAATGCGCGCGCCGGCGATCGGCTTGCCGTCGCGATCGCGCACGCGTCCGCTCAGCGTGAAGCCGTCGGACAATCGGATCCCGCCGAGGTCCAACACCGACTCGTTCCGGAACAAGGCTCGCTGCTGCAGGTACTGGAGATGTGGAAAGCGGAACGCCACCTTGCCGGGGGCAGCGATCAGCAGCGCGGTCGGCACCAGGAACTCCGCTGGTTGCACGATCGTGAACTCGAGACTGCCGTCGTCGGCGCACCGTGCCTCGGGGTGCGAGAGCGCGTTGGCGGTGGTGACCTCGTCGGCCGGGCCGAACACGATGCCGGCCTTGCTCAGGGGCTGACCCGCGGCATCGAGTACGCGGGCCGTGATGCGCAGCTTGCGCTCTGGTTCTTGTGGCGCGCGTGGAGCGCCGGGCAAGGATGCGGACAGCAGGACACCGAGCAGCAGGCGAGCGTGCTTCATGGTTGGTCGATCGCAGCGACCGCGACCTCCTGGCTGACTGTCGCTTGCCGCCGTGCCGAGCGCAGCATGACCACGGCCGCGGGCAGTGCGTATTGCTCGCCGGCCCAGCCCGCGACGAATCTGCCGCCGCGCACTTCGCCACGCAGTTCGAGTCCGCGCAGCGCGCGCAGCAGGAGTCGCCACGGCACGGGGAACCGGTCCGCCAGCAACAGCGCGTGGCTCACGACACCGAGGCGCCGCAGCAGTGCGCGCGCGCAGAGTTCGACCGCCGCTTCGCTCGCGCGCGTGTCCTTCGCCGGCAGCGGCAGCAGGCTCCAGCGACCGACTGCGTAGAGCGGGAACGCGCGCTTGCTCGGCGGCACTGCCAGCTGCCGCATCGCCGCGAACGAATCGCAGGTCGCGAGACCCATGCCGACGAGTTCGCCGAGGCCTTCCTCGAGCTGGCTCGGCAGCAGCCGGCTCGCCGTCTGCAGATCGGTCGGGAACGACGCGCCGCGTTGCGTGAGTGCTTCGTGCAGCGTGCGCGCCGAAGCACCGAGGTCGTCGGGCACCGCGCGGTCGAGCGGTAGTTCGAGCCACAGCGACAGCTCGGCGCGCGGCACGACCGACAGCGACATGTTGCCGAGTGGACCGCGCCACGGTCCCCAGAGTCGCAGCCATACGAACTCGCCGGACAGCGTCGCCTGGTCGAGCCACTCGCGGTGGTAGTTGCCGACGCGCGCGGGCAGTACGTCGTGTTCCCATTCACTGGCCGTGAACGCAGCCCCCGCGAGCTGCTGCAACGTCTCGGCGAGGCCGCGTGGGCCCGCGCGGCGCGTGGCTTCGGTGGCCTGCTGCCACTGCGGAACGAAGTCCGCGTAGTCCGCCTGGCTCACTGGTTGCACGGCGGCGCGAAGCCGTTCGATCATCGCGTTGCGCACGCGCGCGAGGAGGCGGCGGTGCGCCCACAGTTCGCGGCCACCGCAGCGCGCGCGCATCGCCGTGCCCGCGGCTTCGATCGCACGCAGTGCCTCGGCGTCTTGCAAGGACAGTTCATCGCACCAAAGTGGCAGCACCGCCTCGAGCCGGCCGCGCCATGCGGCGAGCAGCTCGCGGCTCGCTTCCGCGGCGAACCAACGATGGCCATCGCGCTGCGCGCGGCCATCGGCTGCGAGCGTGGCGAGCCACGGCTGCCAGCCTTCAGCGACCTCGCATTCGTCGAGCCAGCCCATCCAGCCGAGCGCCTCGTGCAGTTCCTCGGCGGAACGTGGATCGGGCCAGCACTCCCGCTGCACCTGCTGCAGCGCCGCCGGATCGAGTTCGCTGTCGCCCGCGCGTGGGTTCGTCCTCGCGCCACGTTGCGCCGTCGAGACGGCCTGCGTGCGACGTTCTTCGAGCGGTGCATCGTCGAGGAA
>JAYUCN010000937.1:0-2896 GCA_043740335.1 Planctomycetota bacterium | reverse complement strand
GGTATCGATTCAGGACCTCAAACAGCGCCTTTCTGCCTTGATCGACGAAGCCGCGGCCGGTGAGACGTTCCTCATCACGAAGCACCAACAGCCGGTGGCCACCCTTGGCTCGGCCGCGCTCCATCAAGTCGCGACCGGCAAGTACTACGGCAAACGCAGCTTGACCCGGCTGCTGCGGAACGCGACCAAGGGCCGCTACCTCGCGGTGTTGGCCGAAGATCGTCGCGAGGACCGCTGAGCGTGGCCGGCCGCTACTACCTGGACTCGTCCGCGTACCTGACCATGCTGTTGGGGGAGCGCGGTAGTGCCGAGATCGAGCGCGAGATCGCCAAGGGCGAGGTTTGTTCCTCGGTCCTGCTCGTCATCGAGACCGTGCGCAACCTGATTCGCCTGTCGCGGGAGGGAGTGCTTTCGCCCGACGACGGTCAGGCCTGTCTGGCCCAGGTCGATCAAGACCTGGAAGTATTCGCGCTGCGCGATCTCACCCTCGACCTGTCACGTGGCCTCGATGTCCCCGTGGTCTCGACGCCCAGGACTCTGGACCTGGTGCACTTGCGCACGGCGCGCTGGTTCCACACGCAAGCGCCGTTGACGCGCTTCGTGACGCTTGACCAGGCTCAGAGCAAGGCCGCGCGGGAGTTCGGCCTACCGGTTTGATTCGTGCCGGCTGTCGCAGCGTCGGCGGGGCTCGCCGCGCCGCTCAGCGGCTCGGCAGGAAGCGCTCGACATCGGCGGCGCTGGCGCGATGCCCGCCGAGCCCCGCCAAGGTGCCACGCAACTTCGCCCACGCCGCCTGCGGCCCTGACATCACGAGCAGCGGCCACAGCAGCACGTCGAACAGGAACCATGCCGCCCAGGTCCGCACCGTGCCACGCCGCCGCAGATAGCGCACCGCGTTGCACGCCATCAAGTACTTGCGCAGCGGCGACCGCCCGCCGCCCGACGACTGACCGGCCGCATGCTCGACGCGCACCCACGGCAACCACACGATGGACCCGCCGCGCGCGCGCAGGCGATCGCACAGATCGACGTCTTCCCAGTACATGAAGTAGCGCTCGTCGAAGCCGCCGATCGCAACCAGATCCCCCGTCCGGAACAGCACGCACGCACAGGGCAGGAACTCGACCGCCTCGGGGCCATGTTGGCGCGGGTGCGGCGCCTTGCCGTGCCCGAGCAACCGCAGCGCGTTCGGCAGAAAACCCGTCCGGCCGCCTTCGGCCCACACCGTGCCATCCGGGTGCAGCACCGTCGGCCCGACCGCCACGACCGCCGGATCGTTGGCGAGCACGCGCACGAGCGGCAGCAGGAAGTCGGGCGGCAACCGCAGGTCGTTGTTGAGCACGAGCACGTAGTGCCGTTCCCGCTGCGCCGCCCAGCGCATGCCGTGGTTCATGCCGCCCGTGAAGCCGAGGTTCTGTCCGATCGCCATGAACTCGATCGTGTGCTTCGTCTGCGCCCCTAGATCGCGCACACCGCGCTGCAACTCGGCGACCGAGTCGTCGCCCGAGCCGTTGTCCATGACGAGCACATCCAAGGTCACGTCGGTGACCGCCAGCAGGTCAGCAAGGCATCGCAGCGTCAGCGCCGCCTGGCGCCAGTTCAGCAGCAGTGCTGCGACCGCAGCGGGCTCAACCACAGAGCCTCCGCACCAGCCGCCAGTAGACCGCGAAGAACCGGTCCATGCCCCGCCGCAGCGCCGCCGCCCCACCGCGTTCCGCGAGGCCAGGGTTGAACGTCAGCGGCAAGGCGACGAGCAGATCGCGATCGGGCACCGTGCGCCCCGCTTGCGCCGGCCCGCGCGCGCGCACGGCCGCCGGCAACAGCTTGAGCAGTTCCCACTTGCCGCGCAGCCAGTCGCCGAGGTGGCCGCGGCGGAACCCGAAGCCCGCGTAGACGATGCCGTAGAGCAGTTGCGCCGGCACCGTCAGCCAGAAGGTGCGCCAGTGCATGCAGGCGATGAGCACGTACCAGCGATTCCTGCTGTGCAGGAACGTGCGTTGCCCCGGGTAGGCGCCTTCGCCGCGCACCGAGAGACCGGCCGTGCCCGCCTTGTGCGTGCAGAGTGCTGCGGGGCAGAGCCAGACCGTGTGGCCGCGCATGCGCAACTTGTACGAGAACTCGTTGTCCTCGTAGAGGATGAAGAGGTTCTCATCGAAGCCGCCAACCGCCAGATAGACGCTCTTCCTGCAGAGGAAGCACAGTGCGATGGCCGCCCCGACCGGGCCCGGCGGATCCACGACCGCAGCCAGCGGCCGATACCAGTTGTGCAGCACGAGCGTGCCGAGGAAGTGCAGATCGCCGCCGTCGTAGTGAATGACCCCGGGATCGTCGCCGCACAGCGAACGGGCCTGCACCATGGCGGCACGGGGATCCTGATCCATGGCTCCCAGCAAGGATCGCAACGCCCCCGGATGCAGCACGACGTCGTTGTCGAGCAGGAGGCACCGCTCGTGCTGCGCCGCGGCGACGCCGAGGTTCCGCGCGTGGCAAGGCCCGGCATTGCGCCCGGTGTCGAGCACGCGCACGAACGGGAAGCGCTCTGCGATCAGTTCGCGCGAGCCATCGTCGCTGTGGTTGTCGACGACGATCACCTCGGCGGGAGGCGGATCCTGAGCCAGCAGGGCCTCGAGGCATTCGGGCAAGTAGGCCCGGCCATTCCAGTTGACCACGATCGCGCTGACCACGAACCCGTCGATGCTAGCCCGCATCGATCAAGAGAGGCCCCCCAAAAAACGGGTGGCCGCACCTGCAGGCGGCCACCCTCCCTTGCACATCTCTCGGATCACCTACGTCGTGCCTCGGCCCAGGGGAGAGGGCCCGACGAGCAGGCCCACTGGGTCGAGGCCCGACGCAGGGAATGGTTGCGGAACCCGGATGCGCTCCTGGTCCAGCACCA
>JAYUCN010000936.1:0-7055 GCA_043740335.1 Planctomycetota bacterium | reverse complement strand
GAACGGTTGCCCGGGCAGGTGCGGTCGTCCCTGCACCATCTCCAGCGCTGCGACCTTGCCGCCGCCGAACGGGCGTTGCCCGGCGAGTTCGCTCCCGTGCTGGCGGGGCCCGGCCATCGTCGTGCAAGTCGTCGCGTGCTGGCCGCCATGGTGTTGGTCGCGGGCCTGCTGACGGCGATGGCGGCGGCGCAGTGGTTCTGCGAGTGAGCGCCCGCTGGGCGGAACGATTCGGCACGGAGAACGCTCGCACCGCGAGGGCTAGAACCGCACTATGCGTGGGGTCATCGTGAGTGAGCGCACTGCACAACCCTCGGCACCGGCCTCGGCACCGGAGCAGGCGTCGGCATCGGATCGCACTGGCTCCGCACCGCGCGCGGGTGCTGGCGTGGAGCCGCCGGTCCTCAGCGTCGTCCTGCCGATCTTCGACGAACGGGACAACATTGCACCCCTGCACGAGTCGCTCACGCACGCGTTGCAGCTGCTTGGTCGGTCCTACGAGATCGTGTTCGTCGACGACGGCAGTCGCGACGGTACGCGCGACGTGCTGCGCGAACTGGCGGCCCGGGACCCTCACCTGCGACTCGTGCTGTTCCGGCGCAACTATGGCCAGACGGCAGCGATGGCGGCCGGCTTCCGAGCCTGCCGCGGCCGCACGATCGTGTCGATGGACGGCGACCTCCAGAACGACCCCGCCGACATCGGCCGGCTCGTCGACAAGCTCGACGAAGGCTTCGACGTCGTCTGCGGCTGGCGCCGCCATCGCCAGGACCGTGTGACGACACGTCTGCTGCCGAGCCTCATTGCGAACCTGCTCATCGCGCGCGTGACCGGTGCCCGGATCCACGACACGGGCTGTTCGTTGAAGGCCTACCGCAGCTGGGTCGTGCGCAGCCTGCACATCTACTCGGACATGCACCGGTTCCTCGCGGCCCTTGGCGCTGGCCTCGGGGCGCGCATCACGGAGCTGCCCGTGCGCCACCACCCGCGCCGCGCCGGGGCGTCGAAGTACGGGCTCGCGCGCGTGTTCCGGGTGCTCGCGGACCTCGTTGGCATCAAGATGTTGATCCAGTTCGCGGCGCATCCGATCCGCTGGTTCACACTGCTGTCGCTGCCGCTGTTCGTGCTGTCGCCGTTCATGTTCCTGCTCGGGTTCGTCAAGGTGACGCGCGAGGGCGAGTGGCAGTGGTTCGGGGACTACGACATGGCGGCCGTCGCGGCTGGTGCCGTGGCGTTCCTCGTCGCGGCGAACGTGTTCCTGCTCGGCTTCCTCGCCGAGCTGCAGGTCAAGGTGTCGAGGTTCTTCCGGCAGCGCATCTCGGTCACCGTGCGCGAGGCGAGCCGATGAGTGCGCCGCTGGTCTCCGTGGTCGTGGCCATCGCGGGCCCCGAAGCGCAGCCTCGTCCCATCGTCGAGGGCATTGGCAAGGCGTTGATCGAGGCCGGCTATGGCTGCGAGTTCGTGTTCGTGCTCGACGGCCCGGCGGTGCGCTACGAGCAGGAACTGCGCGACCTCGCCACGCAGTGGACGCTGCGCATCGTGCAGTTGGAGGGTGGGGGGCTCGGTGAGTCGATTGCGTTGTCGGCGGGCGTCGCCAAAGCGAAGGGCGAGCACATCGTGAACGTACCACCATACCTGCAGCTCGAGCCTGGTGAGATCGTCAAGGTCGTCGCCGCCCTCGAGGCAGGCGCCGATTGTGTCGCGACGTGGCGTCATTCGCGCATCGATCCCTGGTTGAACCAGCTGCAATCGCGCTTCTTCAACTGGCTCCTGCGCTTCATCATGAACGCGCCGTTCCACGACCTCAACTCGGGCACGCGCGGCTTCCGCCGTCACGTGCTCGAAGAAGTCGCGGTCTACGGCGAGCTCTACCGCTTCCTGCCCGTGCTCGCGCGGCGGCAGGGCTTCCGCGTCGTCGAGGTGCGCGTGCGGCACCGCGAGGAGAAGGGTCGCGCGGGCTTCTACGGCGTCGGCGTCTACCTGCGACGATTCCTCGACATCCTCGCGATCACGTTCCTGACGCGGTTCACGCAGCGGCCGCTGCGCTTCTTCGGCTATCTCGGGTTCGCCTCGATCGCGATCGGGGCCCCGCTGGCCTGCTGGTACCTCTACTTCCGTCTGGCCGGGGAAGAGTCGCTCGGCGACAAGCCCGGCTTCGTGATCGGCGCCATCCTCGCGGCGTTCGGCGTGCAGCTCATCGGTTTCGGCCTCATCGGCGAGATCATCATCTTCACGCAGGCGCCGAACCTGCGCGACTACAAGGTCGAGCAGCTCGTCGAAGGGGGTGCCGAGTCCGCCGAGCGGCCCCACGTCGAGCCGGCGAACGGCAGTGAGGTGCGGGCCGCAGCGCATGTAGCGACCGTGCCGATGCCCGGGGTTCAAGCGCCCGTCGAGCCGTCGCCGCCGCCGACCTCGCCCGTCGTCGTTGCGCCGCCGGAGCTGCCGCTGCGCGTGCGCGAGCTCCAGCCCGGCGAGGATTCGCGCTGGGATGCCTACGTGAGCCGGCACGCGCTCGGCACGTTCTTCCACCGCACGGGCTGGTCGCGCGTCGTCACCGAGACGTTCCGACACACGCCGCACCATCTCGTCGTCGAACAGGGCCGGCGCTGGCTCGGGGTGTTGCCGCTGTTCCTCACCAAGAGTCCGTTCCTCGGCCGCAACCTCGTCAGCGTGCCCTACGCGGTGTACGGCGGCGTGCTCGCGGAGGACACCGTCGCCCAGGCGGCCCTGCTCGATCGCGCCGCCGTGCTCGGTCGCGAGCTGGGTGTCGGCTACGTCGAACTGCGTCACCTCGAAGCGCGTCCGGGGGAACGGCCGACGACGCCGCTCTATGTGACGTTCCGCTGCGATCTGCCCGCCGACCCGACATCGGTGATGGCGCTCATTCCCAAGAAGGCGCGCGCCGAAGTACGCTGTGCGCGCGAGGCGAAGGCACCCGCCGTCGACGACGGGCGCCAAAAGCGGCGTGAGTCCTTCGGCATCCGCGTGACGCCCGACGGCTCCGTCGACGAGTTGTTCGCGCTGTTCGCCGACAACAAGCGGCGCCTGGGTTCGCCGTCGCTGCCCAAGCGCTGGTTCCAGGGTCTGGCCGAAGAGTTCGGCAAGGCCGTCGTCATCCATCGCGCGGTCGAGCCGGGCGGTCGCACGCTCGCGGCCGTCATGAGCTTCTGCTGGAAGGACACGCTCTACGCCTACTACTCCGGCTCGCTGACGGGCATCAACGACACCGGCGTCAACAACTGGATCTACTGTGCGATGATGGAGTGGGCCGTCGAGCAGGGCTACACGCGCTTCGACTTCGGCCGCAGCCGGGCCGATTCGGGTCCGGCCAGGTTCAAGAAGAACATGGGCTTTGCCGCCGAGCTGCTGCACTACGAGTACCTGCTCGTGGGGCCGGGGGCTTCGCTGCCCAACTTCCATCCGAGCAATCCGAAGCTCGACCTGCCGCGCCGCGTGTGGTCCAGGATGCCGATGTTCCTGGCCAACCAGTTGGGCGCGCGGCTGTCGCGCTACATCCCGTGAGTCCGATCATGACCTCGCCCCTGCCAGGCAAACGGAGTGTCGAGCACACGCACTGGTCGCTGGCCTTGATCTGCTTCTACATGAGCTGTGCGGGAGTAGCACTGGGCGCGACCTTCGCGGGTGGGGGCTACATGTTCTTCGGTTCGAAGGGTTGGCTCGTGTTCGGCATCGTCATGTCCGCCGTGAGCATGGTCACCTGCTTCCTGTCGCTGTCGGCTGCGCGCAAGGCGCCGAAGCAACCTTCCGGTTCAGGACCGCGTCAGTAGCCACGCGACGGCAGCCGCGAGGTCCGGCGATTCGTGGTCCGGTGTCACCCCGGCCGCGCGCAGCGTGGCGAGTTCGGCGGCGGTCGGCTTGCCGCTGTGCACATGGACGGTCCGCAAGGGCAGTCCTCGCGCCATGAGCAGGTCGCGCGCGCTGTCGCCGATCAACGCGCCGCCGGCGAACTCAACGCCGAGCAGTTCGCGCGCCTGGTGCAAGAGACCCGCAGCCGGCTTGCGGCATGCGCATTCGCCGCCGTAGTCGCCAGCCACGTCGGGATGGTGGGGGCAATGCAGATAGGCCTCGGGCAACTCCGCCAGACGTTCGTGCAGCCGCGCATGGATGCGGGCCAGGTCGCTCTCGGTGTAGAGGCCGCGCGCGATGCCGCTCTGGTTCGTGACCACCACGATCCGCCAGCCGGCGTCGTGCAATCGTTGCAGTGCTGCCACCACGCCGGGCAGAACCTCGAGCTGCTCCGGTCTCGTGACGAAGCCGACTTCGCGATTCAAGGTCCCGTCGCGATCGAGGAAGACCGTCCTCCTCACCATCAGCCGCCCACTACCGCGGCCTTGTCTGTGGGTCCGGCCAGCAATTCGAAGCCGAGCTTCGGTGCGTCCTCGCGCGGCAGCTTCACGAGCAACTCGCTCGGCACGATGTTGCCGCGAATGCCGAACGGGAACACGAAGTCGCCAGGACTCCAGAAGAACGGCAGCGGCGGCATCCCGAGGGTGTAGGCGCCGTCGATCCACTTCGACGTATAGCCCTCCGTGTACTGGTAGACGGTCCGCGCCATCGTGCGGTAGCCCTTCTTGCTCAGGGCCACGACGTGGTCGCGCCCGAAGTTGCCGGCGATGCGCAGGCGGGCAGGCGTGGTGCGACCCGTGTCCAGGCCATCGATGGCGATGTGCGCACCGAGCGGGTCGCTCGTGATGAGCACGTGTTCATGACTCGTCCACCAGGTGCAGGCACTGGTCGCGAGCATGGGCAGCAGCAGGAACGACCGGAGACGCATCGTGCGCATCCTATCGGCACGCCAGCGGGGTGTCGTCAATGCCGTCCGCGGCGCTGGCCCCTTCGGCCTGCCGCGAAGCACGGCGCTCCGACGATCCCGAAGCAGCCCCTTCTCCAGACGAATCGATCCGGTAGCATCGTGCTCGATGTGGCGCAGCCGCCGGCGGTCAAGCGGCACCTGCGCGAGGCGTTTTGCTGGAGCCCGGTCAAGGCTTTTAGAGGAGGCTCATGGTCACTCGTTCCGATGCGTTGGGCGCCAAGGCACAGCCAGGGCGTCGTTGTCTGTCGTTCCTGTCCGCCGCCGTGGCGGCATTCGTTGCGGTTGCGGGGGTCGCGATCACGCAGCAACCGGTCACCCAGCAACCCGTAACCCAGCAACCGGGCGAGGTGAAGCCGCCCGCTGCCCCAGCACCGGCCGAGGCACCGAAGCTCGGCCGCGTGCTCGCCGATGGCACCACGCTGCGATGCTGGCCCGGCAATGTTGCCGCCCCACCCGTCTTCGAAGACGTGCTCAAGAAGGACCAGGTCGTTCTGTTGGGCCGCAGCGAGAACGGTTTCCGCGCCATCGTCGTGCCGCTCGGACCGCTGGGCTATGTGAGCCGCAAGTTCGCGGTGGCACAGCCGGATGGCACGGTGAAGACCAAGGGGACCAAGGTGGCGTTCCGCTACCGCCCGCGCAGCACCGAGGCGCCCGTCACGCAGCTCGGCGATGGCACCGAACTGCACGTCGTCAGTGAACAGGATGACTGGTACCGCGTGCGGGTGCCAGGCATCGAGGCGTGGGTCGCCGAAGCGGAGGTCGCGGTCGGCGCCGACGGCGATGCGGCACTCACCGCCGGCTACGCCGAGTGGAAGGCGCTGCAGGAGGCCGAGGTGAAGGCGCGGCTCGACCAGATCGCCACGGCGCAGAAACTGGAAGCGCAGAACCAGGCCGACCTCGCGGCGGTGCAGGTCGTGCAGGATGCCTTCACTGCGGAGTTGGCGAAGCCCGCGATCGAACAGAAGTTCGAACCCCTCAACGAAGCCCTCGACAAGCTCGCCCTCACCCTCGCTGCCGAGTCGGTTGGCAAGACCGCCATCGAGTCGCTGCGAAAGCGCATCGAAACCCAACGCTGGGTCGCCGAGGCCACGGCCGTGCGCGACAGCAAGCCCGTGCCCGTGACGGATGGCACGCCGCCGGAGAAGAAGGACCCGAACGAGCGCTTCCAGTCGATCGGTTGGCTGCGCTACGAGCGACGCATCGCCGGTCCGGGCATCTACTACCTCGAGAAGGGTGGTATCCGGCTGTACCTGGTGTCCTGCAACACGGCTCGCTACGACCTCGCCCTGTTCCTCGACCGCGAGGTCGGCGTGCTCGGGCCGCGGCGGCGACCGACGACCGAGAGTCTCAGCGTGCTCGACATCGAGCGCCTCGAAGTGCTCGGCACGATTGCGCCGTAGGAAACCTGCGCCGTAGGCAATCGCGTCGCTGGGCTGCCGGGCACCGCGACCGTCCCGGCACCATGAACGCCGTGGCGTGGGCGGGTCCCGACCAGTTCGACATGCCGCGCAGACGCGGCGCGGCGATTGCCGAAGAAGGGGCGTCGCGTCGGCGGTGCTGATGGCGACATCGCGCCCGCCTGCCGTCGCCTCGCATCTTGGCCTTCCTTCGTCGCCAGTCTCCACTCGCCGGTTGCCTCGAGCGCCTTGCCGCCGCACTCGCGGGCTTCTTCGCGCTCGCCGGGATGCAAGCACAGTCGCCGGTCCCAGGCGGCGATGTGCTGCCACCGATGGCCTGGCAGCGCCACGGTGACGCATTGCTCGATGCCGAGGATCCACTGGGTGCCTGGGACGCCTTTCGTCGAGCCGCGGCAGGCGGCACGGCGGCGGTCGAGTGCCAGATCGGCCTCGGCCGCGTGCACCTCATGCTCGGCCGCAGTTTCTTCGCGTTGGCCTACGCGGAGCAAGCACTCGCGGGCGAACCGTCGAACCAGGACGGCATGGCCCTGTGTGTGCGGGCGCTGATCCGAGCGCGCGCGTTCGACCTCGCGGTGCGGCGCGCCGAGGCGTTCTTGCAGCGATCGCAGGCGGCCGGCTCCGAACTGCTCGCCGCGCGCGCGTCGGCACTGTTCCGCGTGCAGCGCATCGAGGAAGCTGCCTCTTGCTACCGGCAGGTGGTCCTGGTGGAACCGTTGCATGCGGAAGGTCACTTGCGGCTCGGCTCGGGCCTGCTCGGGCCCACCGAGGTCACCGTCTCGCGGGAGCTGAAGGCGGCGGTCGCGGCC
>JAYUCN010000935.1:0-7056 GCA_043740335.1 Planctomycetota bacterium | reverse complement strand
GTCCTCCGTCTCGTCGATGCGCACGAGCACGATCGGCAGGTCGCCGGAGATGCCGTGGACCCAGAGGGTCTGTGGTCCCTCCTCGCTGCGCTTCAAGACCTCGGCGGCGGGTCGCAGACTCGGGTCGGAGTAGAGCACGCGGTTGGCCAGCCGCTGGAACAGGTGCGCTTCGTCGGGATCGATGCCGAGGTGCTGCAGCTGGACCTGGGCCTGCGTCCAGGCGAGGGTGACCGCGCGTTCGAACGCGGTGGGGTCGCGGTGCTTGTCGGCGAGGTCGAGCACTTCGCCGCGCGATGGTGCGACCATCGTCCAGAACGCCACGCGCGCCGTACCGCCTGGCAGGAGCCGCAGGCGGTGGCGCAGGCTGAACACCGGGTCGAGCACGGTGCCGACCGTGTTGGCGAGGGGCTGGCCGTCCATCACGGAGATCGGCGTCCGGATGCCGCGGCCGCGGCCGAGGAAGCGCGAGCGATCGGTCTCGAACTGCAGGCTGCCCATGGTCTTGCCCTCGACCACGGCGAGGTGTGCGGCCCACGTCTCGGGCTCGTCGGGTGACCGCCGGCGTCGCGTCGCCACGAGGGCGCCGAGGTTCGCGACGTGTTCCGTCTGCACGAACAGCTTGGCGAACGCCGGGTGCGCCGCGTCCGCAGCCGCGGGCAAGAGCACGATCTCCGCGTACGAGGTCAGCTCGATGTCGCGGGTCTGGCTGCCGAGGTTGGTGATCGAGACGCGGCGCACCTCCGCGTCGTTCTCCGGCGAGACCGCCACCTCGAGCGTCGTCAGGAGCGAGCCGTCGCGGCGCACGATCTCGGCCCGACCCTCCGAGAACGCCACCTCGTAGCTGTCCGGTTCGACCCCGGTCGGCTGGTACCCGGCGGACCACACCTCGCCACTGCGCGCATCGCGCAGGAAGACGTAGGTGCCCCACGCATCGCAGGTGACGTCCTCGCGCCAGCGGGTCACGCTCAGATCGCGCCAGCGACTGTAGCCGGAGCCCGCCGCCGTGAGCATCACGGCGTAGCGGCCGTTCGACAGCAGATGCGTGCGTGGGATCAGATCGTGCGGCGTCTGGAAGCGGCGCAGCGTCGGTGGCGCGGTCGCGCCGGAATGGGCTGCAGCCTCCAGCTCCCCGGGGCCCGGCCGGGCCATCGCGATGCCCTGAGGAATGCGTTCCTGCAGCAGCAGCTCGGTCGCCTGCACGATCGGCTCGCTGTGGAAGCGCGTGCGCATCGCACCGCCGTGCAGCGCGTTGCCGATCGCGACCACGGTCATGCCCTGGTGGTGCGCCATGTACGCACGGACGATCGCGACCGCAGCACCCGGTGGCCGGCGCGTCGCGGTGTAGTCGAGAGCGTCGTAGAAGCCGTAACGGCCGCAGCCACCAGCGGCGGCAAGGCGCGCGAGATTGCCGACGGCGGCCTGCGGGTCCACCATGACCGCCAGGACCGTTGCATAGGGAGCGACGACCGTGTCGGCACTGAGGCCGCGCTTGAGCCCGAGGCCAGGCACGCCGAAGCTCGAGTACTGGTAGGTGAGTTCGAGGTCGCGCACGTTGTAGGCCGACTCCGAGACGCCCCATGGCACACCGAGTTGTGCGCCGTACTGGATCTGCCGCCGGACGACGAGGTGGCAGGTCTGGTCGAGCAGGCTTCCCGCCGGCACGCGCATGACCAGCGACGGCATCAGGTACTCGAACAGCGATCCCGACCACGAGATCAGTGCTCCGCCGCCCTGAACCGGCGTCAACGCGCGCCCCAGCCGGAACCAGTGCTTTGCCGGCACGTCGCCCTTGGCGATCGCGACGAAACTGGCGAGGCGCGCTTCGGAGGCGAGCAGGTCGTAGCAGCTCGGGTCGAGCCTGCCCTCCGCGACCTGATACCCGATCGACAGCAGTTGCCGCTTGCTGTCGAACAGGAAGTCGAACGCCATCGCCGCGACCGCGGCTCTCGCCCGTTCGTCGAGGGCCGCGAGGCGCCGTTCGAGCGAACGCGCCGCGTGCGCGGAACGCTCGAGGGCTTCGACCAGGGCGTCGGCTCGGGCCGTCGGGTCCGTCGCTGTGCGAGCGGTCCGGCGTTGCCCGAGGATGCGAACGGCCGTGTCGCAGCGATCCGGCAGTTCAGCCAGGGTCGGGATCGACGCGAGCAGGGCGCTGAGTGCTTCGTCGTCGGCGACCTCGATGCCTGCCGCCGGGCCCAGCAGGCTCGCCCACGGCAGCAGGTGCCGGAGGTGGCGCGCGTGACCCTCGACGCACGTTCGCAGGGCTTCCGCCCAGGCGAGCACTTCGGCGCTGCCGCTGTCCAGACGTTCCGCGGCGAGCGTGCGCGCGATGTCGGTCACGGTGTCGGCGTGCAGCGTCAGCTCGGCGAGGCTGGCTGCGGTTGCGGCAGGACTGGTCGGCGCGGGCTCGAGTGTGGCGGCGAACGCAGCGAGCGCCTCGACGAGGTGAGCGCGGGTCACGATCTGCGTGCGCCGGTCGTCGGCGAGGCCATGCAGCGACGCGCGGATCAGCTCCAGCGCGTCCTCGATGCCGGCGGACCACGAAGGGTTCACGACGGGACCCTCGATCATCTCGCGGCAGGCGCTGCCGAGCGCGACGAGGTGTCCCGCGAGGTTGCCGCTGTCCACGGAAGAGACGTACTTGGGCTCCAGGGGTCGCAGGCTGCGCGTGTCGTACCAGTTGTAGAGGTGGCCGTGGCAGTGCTCGAGGTCCTGCACCGTGTCCAGCGTCGCTTCGATCCGTGCCACGGTGTCGAGCGTGCCGATCCAGCCGAAGTCGCGGGCGGCGACGACCGACAGCAGGTAGAGCCCGACATTGGTCGGCGACGTGCGGTGGGCCACGACCGGCACGGGGTCCTCCTGGAAGTTGTCGGGCGGCAGCATGTGGTCGCCAGCGCCGACGAATGACTCGAAGAAGCCCCAGGTGCGTCGCGCGATCGCCCGCAAGGTGCGTGCGTCCGCGGCGGCGATTTGCGTGGTGACGGACGGGGGCGGCCGTCGACTGGCCCACTGGGCGACGAACGGCGCCAACAGCCACAGGCTCACGAATGGCGCCCCGACTGGCCACGAGCCCTGTCCTGCGCACCCGACCAGGAGCGCCGCCAATGCCGCGAGCGCGATGCCGCCGGCCATGCGCTGGCAGAAGCCGCGGGCATCGAGCGGCAGGCTGAACTTCGCCTGCGCGGCGGTGAGCCACTCGAGCATGCGCCGCCGCCCGCACAGCCGGAAGAGTGTGCGCAGGATCGCGTCGGTCATGAGCAGCGCCTGATGCGCGAGCAACGCTACCGCGATGAAGATCTGCAGCAGCGCCAACGCCAGATCCGCGCGCAGCGCGCGCAGATGGCTGCGCAGCGCGATGCCGCGTCGTCGGGGCAGGATGCCAGCGACGATCGGTGCGACAACGGGGGCCGCGAGCGTCGCCAGCACGAACCCGCTCGTGATGGCGGCAGGCACGAGACCCTGGGACCATCCGACCAGCAGGACGAGGCAGTCGGCGGGCGCCACCAGCGTACGGCGCAGGTTGTCCAGCATCTTCCAGCGTCCGAGCAGCGGGATCGCGGCGCGGCCGGGGTCGCCGGTCTGATCCCTGCCACGCCCGAGGATCCACGGCAACAGTTGCCAGTCGCCGCGCGCCCAGCGGTGCTGGCGCGCTGCCGCGACGTCGTAGCGGGCGGGGAAGTCCTCGACGAGTTCGACATCGGAGACGAGGCCCGCGCGCGCGAAGATGCCTTCCAGGAGATCGTGACTGAGCACCGTGCTCTCCGGGACCCGTCCTTTCTGGGCGGCCTCGAAGGCGTCGATGTCGTAGATGCCCTTGCCCGTGTACGAGCCTTCGCCGAGCAGGTCCTGGTACACGTCGGAGACGGCGCACGCGTACGGATCGAGCCCGCATGGACCCGCGTGGACGCGCTGGAACAACGAGCCTTCACCGGCTGCGGGCAGCAACGGCGTGATGCGCGGCTGCAGCACGGCGTGACCCTCGACGACACGACCGCTGGTGGGATCCAGGCTCGGGCGGTTGAGCGGGTGCGCCATCTTGCCGACCAGTCGCCTGGCGGCGCCGCGCGGCAGGCGCGTGTCGGCGTCGAGCGTGATCACGTAGCGCACGCCTGCGGGGACGACGGCGGCACAGCCGGCCACCGCGAGGAACGTCGTATCGGTCGCACCGCGCAACCATCGATTGAGCTCGTGCAGCTTGCCGCGTTTGCGTTCCCAGCCGATCCACTTGCCTTCGCCCGCGTTCCAGATGCGCCGGCGATGCAGCAGCAGGAAGCGTTCGCCGCCGGGTGCCGGCCCATGGCGTCGATTGAGGCGCGCGATGCCGTCGGCGGCCGCTGCCAGCAGTTCGTCGTCACCGGTCGCGTGCTCGCACGCGGCGTCGGTCCAGTCCGAGATCAGGGCGAAGCAGAGGTCGTCGTCCGGACTGGCCAGATGATGGACCTCGAGGCGCTCGATCTGTTCCGCGATCGCGGCCCCCGTCGAGAGCATCGTCGGCACGGCGACCATGGTGCGCAGGTCCGAGGGCACGCCGTTGGCAAGCTCCAGGCCCGGCAGGGCGACTGGACCGAGTTGCTTCGTGACGCAGCGGTTCACGAGCGCCACGGCCAGGTCGGATGCCGGCACCAGCGCGAGCAGCAGCAGGAGGCACAGGATCGGTGGGCTGGCCCCGGCCGCCGCCACCCCGGCCAGGGCCACCGCGAGGAACAGGGCGCTGAGGATCGCGATGGTGGCGAGATAGCCGAGAATCCCCGTGGCGCGTCGGGCCCGGGGCAGCCAGCTGCGCATCGGGACGCGGAACGAGAGGTCCTTCTCGAAGGCTCGCCGGCCGCCGGCGAGAAGGTGGAAGCCGGGATCCCGCCGACGCTGGCTGGCGGCCTCGTCACGTGGCGGCCCGCTCGTGCCATCCTGCGTCCTCGAGGTGCTCGTGCGCCGGGCTGCCAGCATCGCCCGCTCGACGACCTCGAGCTCGGTGTACTTCGAGCCGCGCGCGAGCTCTTCGATCGCGTGGCGGTAGCGATCCCGCGTCGGGAAGTCCATGGCCGGAAACCCGCTCTCGGTACCGAGTGCGGCATCGACCAGGCTGACGCTCTCGAAGAACTCGGTCCAGTCGACGGCGGCCATGAGGCGCATGCTCGTGATGACGTTGCGGACCGTGACGTTCATCGCGCCCTGCCGCCGGTGCTCGTCGTGCACGATCGCGTCGGCGGTGGTGCCCTGGGCGGCGAGCCGTTCATCGAGCCAGAGCAGTCCCGGCGTCACGGCCGGATCGTGATCGCGCAGCCGCAGCACGAGCTGCACGGCAAAGGCCGTCGGCAGCGGGGCTCTGCCGTAGGCGCGCAGGACCGTCGTCGCCACCGTGCCGACTTCCAGGAGACGGTCTGCCAGGGTGTCCGCTTCCTGACGCGCCGTCCGGCGACTGACGATGCCCTCGGCCGATCGGCGCAGGTTCTCGACGAGCACGATGCGCAGCGTGATGGCCACTGCCCAGAGTTCCCCGATCGTGAGCGGTTGCACGCGCTGGTAGGCGCGCACGAAGCGGAACAGCGTCTGCAGGTCGAGCAGACTGTCGGTGTGTGCGACGAACGCCCACGCGAGTCCGAACACGCGCGGATAGCCGACCAGTGGTCCCCCCGCGAGTTTGGGCAGCTGGTGGTAGTACCCGCCGGGGAGGTCGTCGCGGATCTCGCGAATCTGTTCCTCCACCACGTGGAAGTTGTCGACCAGCCACTCGGCTGCCGGGGTGATGGCGCGCTCCTCGCGGATGGCGGCGGCGATGGCGCCGTACGCGCTGCGCAACACCCGGCCGTTGTCCTGCAAGCGCGTCACCAGGGAACGCCCGCGGTTGCGTCTCGCATGGACCTGCTGCGCGCGGGCGAGGCTCTCGCCGTGTTGTTCCAGGCGCTCGATGCTGAAGAGTTCGGCGCGGATCAGTTCCTCGGGCTCGCGCGGGGAAGCGACGGTCCGATCGCGACTCCCTAGGGGGAAAAGGCGCATCAAGCCCGGGGCCGCGTCGGGCCGAAGTTCCGCAGCGAACCTGAGCGTCGCCGGCTCAGGCGCTGGCTCTTCACAGACCGGGGCCGAGCGTCAGGCGCCATTGCTGGCACGCATTGCGCAGGCAGTCGATCGTCTGTTGCCGAGCACTGCGCGCTTCGTCGAACAGGTTGTGTTCCAGGTAGAACATCCACAGACTGCGCTGTTGGCGTGCGAGCCGACGCAACCGGAACGCCTCTCGCACCGTCGTCATCCGTTGCAGGGCAACCGGACGGATCTTGGTCTGCATACGATATCCTTGTCGTGTACGGCAGTCGGCGGCGGCGCGTTGGTGCAGGGACGTGGCCGTGCCCATCGCGGCGTCGGGTCAAGCGCGCGCTGGACGTCCGATCACGAGGCCGACCAGGAACAGCACGAGGAACACCCCGAACAGGAGCTGCGCGATCGACGACGACGTTCCGGCGAGTCCGGAGAAGCCGAGCACCGCGGCGATGAGGGCGAGGATCAGGAAGGCGAAGGCAGCACGAAGCATGTCTGGGTCTCGGTGAAGGACAAGAGCATCGCGGAGCGACTTGCCCGCGACTACTCGACCAGACCCTACACGCCGGTGTTGAGATGCACGTGAAATGCGGATGATGAGCGCTTCATGTCGGTGTGCACGCGGCCCGGTCGCGACCGTGGCCTCACGAAGCAGCGAGCAGGACCCTGGCAGCGGCGACTCCCACAGCCGCGATCAGGCCGACGGCCACGACCATGGCGAGTGCCTTGCCCAGCGCGCGCCACACGCGCTGCCCGATCGTGGTCCGGTGGAAGATGTAGCCGGAACCGAGGCCACCCGACAGTGGTTCTGTTGCGGTGTTTCGTGTCATGGTCATGGTCGTCTTTGCTGCCCGGGTGCCGACCGCTCGGTCAGACGCGCAGGACCGCTGCGATCGCGGGGAGCCAGTCCTAGTGCCAGTGACTGAGTGCTGCCTGAATTGGGCATGAAAGGGGCCTCACGTGGAGCCTGGTCGTGGCTGGGCAGACGTGGGAATGCGCACCCTGACCCGAGGCAAGCACCGTTCACCG
>JAYUCN010000934.1:0-2898 GCA_043740335.1 Planctomycetota bacterium | reverse complement strand
AGCGCAGGTCGTCTGGTGCTGTCGAAGCGCTTCGCAGAAGAAGGGTAGTCTCGGCATCCTGCACGGATGTCCAACAACACGCAGACTCAACGTTCCGTCCGTGACCTCAACGCCTGGTGGGCTGACGAAACGGGCATCCGACTCTCCGATGTTCCGGCGCACATCCCCGCCCACCCGAACGGGCGGCGCGTCGCCCTCGCCAGCGTCTACCGGTGGACCACGGCTGGCCTCAGCGGCGTACGGATCCGTCGCTACCGAGTTGGCGGTTCGTGGTGCACCACAGTTCAGGAGCTGATCCGGTGGCAGGCTGCGTTGACCGCCCGAGCCGGCGACTGATGCTCGAGACTCGTCAAGCACACGTCCTCGGGGAGAATGATCCGCAGGTCTTGGTTGGCGAACGATCGCGACCCGAAAACCACTACCGCAGAACCTACCGCCAAAGGCGGCCAACTACCGGAAAACAGGTGCAAGCGCACGCAATCTGGCGCAAGGTCTTGAACGCCGTGCTCGGGCCGCTACCCTCGGTTTCTCGCAGTTCCAGCGCATCTCGCAGTTTCGAAGAAAACCGCCTTCGAATCTGAGGGTTAGAGGTTCAAGTCCTCTCGGGCGTGCCACACGCCGCTCACGCGGCGTGCGGGCAAGCCCGAGTCGCATTGGGCATGCCTCGACCGCTGCTCCGCAGCGGACTCGGCAGCGGCAAGTCCTGCGGGGCGTACCATCGCGCTTTGTCGCGCGCCAAGTCTGGGCTTGCCGACGGTGGGAGCCGATGCGACATTGCTGGTGGTGGGTCCCGGGTGTCCAGGACGCGCCTGAACTTCCCAAGGCTCGGCGACACATCATGTCCGAAGTGGATCCATATCCGGCTCCGACGTCGCTCCAACCGCGCCAGATCGTCGTCCCGCCCGTCCCGCCGTGGGATCGCAGCGACGTTCCGGCCATGCCGGACGTCGTCTACGAGATCCCGGCCATGCTCGGGCGCGAGGAGCGCCGCTACCTCGCGTGGCTGACGGCAACGCAGTACGAGGGTTTCGGCGCCATCGTCGACCTGGGTTGCTGGCTCGGCGGCAGCAGTTGTGCGTTGGCGGAAGGACTCAAGCGCGCCGGGCGCTCCGAACGCATCCACTCGTTCGATCTCTTCCAGTGGGAACCCGACTACATGGAGAAGGACGCGCCGCTCGGCCAACCCGTCGGGTGGAACTTCATGCCCGAGTTCGAGCGTCGCACGGCCACGTATCGCGCCTGGATCGAGCCGCACAAGGTGGACCTCACGAGCTTCACCTGGACGGGCGGGCCGATCGAACTCCTGTTCGTCGACGCGGCCAAGTCGTGGCGGCTCACGAACTCGATCCTGGCGGCCTTCGGCCCGTGGCTCGTGCCGGGCAGGAGCCGTGTGATCTTCCAGGACTACCGCTACTACGACTGCTACTTCCTGCTACCGATCGTCGAGAGTCGCCCCGACGTCTGGCGCGAGACGGAAGCGGTCGGCGAAGGGACCACGGTCACGTTCGTGCCGCTGCGCGACCTCGGCGGTGCGGGCGGCCTGCCGACCCGCTACGGCCCCGAGTCGTTCCGCTTCGCGGGCGTGGAGCACATCGTGCGCCGGCGGCTCGTCCACGAGAACGCGGCGAACCGCCACCGCCTGCTCCGGGTGCTCATGTGTTGGGCCAAGCTCGACGGCAAGCCGACGGATCGCGAGCGCGTCGCCGCCGAGCTGTTCGCCGACACCGGCCTGCCGATGACCGCGGCCGAGCGGCATTGGTTCGAAGATCCCGCCAGCCTGTGCGTGCAGGAGGGCTGGAACACCTGGCGCGAGCACGAGTTCGCGGCGGCTGATCGCTTCGTGACGCGGGCCTTGGACAGGGTCCCGACGGACATCGAGGCGCTGCTGCTCAAGATCATGATCGATCGCGACCTGCACGGCATCGAGGGCGCGGCGGATGCCCTCGTGCGCGCCGAACAGGTTGCACCCCGTGACCCGAGAGTCGTGCTCTGGCGCCTGACCCTGCGGGCGACGCGCCACGAGATCGACGGCGTGGGCGACCAGCTGCTCGCGATGCTGCACGCGGGAGTGCCGGACGGGCTGCAGTCGTGGGCCATCGATCTGCTCCACTCCGTGCTGCAACCCACGAACGACATCGCCGCCATGATCGGCCTGGGGCGCTCCCTGTTGCCGCGCTACGCCAACTCGGCCGTGCTGCATGCCCGCCTGGCCCAAGGGTATGCCTGCATCGACGACCAGGAGTCGTCGCGCAACCACATCGCCCGGGCCCTCGAGCTCGAGCCGGGCAACACCACCGTTCTGCAAGTCAAGGCGGCGTTGGACAAGGCAGGTGACCCTGGGCATCCATGACGGTGCGCAGCTCGGTCCTCAGCCGAGCTTCAGCACGCCCGTGCTGTCCGCGAAGGTCTCGTCGCCGACGCCCATCGCGCGCATCATCGCCAGATAGAGATTCGCCATCGGCGTGTCCTTGCCCAGGCGCACGTGGCCCTGCCCCTTCGCGGCCCCACCACCCTCGCCCGCGAGCACGACCGGCAGGTCGTCGTGATTGTGGTGATTGCCGTCGCCGAGGCCCGAACCGAACATCACGAGGCACTGCCCGAGCAGATCGTCCTTCGCTTCCTTCTCGCGCTGCAGCCGCGTCAAGAACACCGCGAGCTGCTCCACCTGGAATCGATTGATCGTCGCGATCGCCGTCAGCTTCTCCGGCTTGCCGCCGTGATGACTCAAATCGTGGTGGCCATCCGGCACGTCGAGGAACTGGTAGCTGCGATTGCTGCCGGCGTTGCCGAGCATGAACGTGGCGATGCGCGTGCGATCGGTCGCGAGCGCCAACGCCAGCAGTTCGTACATGAGTGCCAGCTTCTCGGCGTAGCCTTGGCCCGACGCGAGCAGGCCCG
>JAYUCN010000933.1:0-2900 GCA_043740335.1 Planctomycetota bacterium | reverse complement strand
GAACGCGGCGAACAGATGCGCATAGAGCGGATTGGGCGCGCGGCGGCCGACGCGCAGCGCGGCCGCCTGACGCAGGCAGTCCGGCTCCGCAGCGAAGTCCGCATGCGCAAGAAGGCGCGGTCCGTGATCCGCGCCGCCCAGCACGAGCCCACTCTCGGCGAGATGCTTTGGTGTTCCTCCGGCGCGCAGCGCGCGCGCGTCGCCGGCCCGCAGCACGATGCGTTCCTGACCGGTGCGCCAAGGCACGCTGCCGCCGAACCACCGCAACCGCTGCAGGCGTAGACGATGTCGCAGCGCGTGGCCGTCGCCCGCGAACAGCGGGTGTGCGAACGGCGGCTGCACTTCGCGCGGCGGGGCGTCGGCGGCGCGCGCGCACACCGTGAAGTTGCCGCGCAGTTCCTGCCAGATGTCCAGATAGTTGAGCACGAAGCTCTGGCTCCGTTCCTCCAGACCGAGACGCTCCGCCATGCAGTCCGGTTGCGCCCACGGGCGATGGAACCAGTAGCCCGGCACGAGGCCCGCATCACGCAGCAAGGCACCGAGCTGGAAGGCCGTGAAGCCGCGGTCGCCCGCGTGCAGGAAACCGTCGACGACGCCGGCGTCGTTCCTGCTGTCAGCGTAGGTCAGAAACGCATGGCGCAGCGGATGCGCCTTCGGCAACCGCTTCATGAACGTGCGCAGTGCTTGGGGGTGTTGTCGCTCGTTCGCCGACAGTCCCAGCAGACGCGCGAGCCGCTGGATCTGGAACACGCGCGCACGCGACCACTGCGGATACACCATGAGCCGCAGCACGCCGTGCTTTGTGAGTCGTTGTCGCAGGCCTCGCAGTACCGCGAGCGGGTCTTCGAGGTTCATGAGCACGCCGTAGCACTCGATGAGGTCGAACGACCCGTCCGGCCACGTCGCCTCACCGGCGAGGTCGACATCCGCGAACTGCACGTGACGCTGCCCGTGCAGCACGCAGCGCCGACGCGCGATCGCCAGACTCGTGGCACTGAAGTCCGTCGCCACGATCTCGGCGTGCGGATTGGCGATGGCCAGCGCGTACGGCTGGAAGGTGCCGCAGCCCGCGTTCCAGATGCGCGGCCGCGCCGGCGCCGCACCACTGCCGCAGCGGTCCCACAGCCAGGCGACGTTGAGTTCCCACGGGTGCGTGCTCGGCAGCGACGCGAGCATCGGCACCGGCGGATAGGGCCATGCTTCGTACTGGGCGCGCAGCATCTGCGTCTTGGTCGGGTTCGCCATCCTGCCCCGGTCCTATCGGCAGGCAGGTCGTGCTGCTTGGAGGGCCGTTCGCGGCCACCGCGATCACGCCGCGTCGTTGGGACCGTCGTACATCTCGACGATCTCCGCGCGCGCCGAGTTCAGGTCGTCGGGCGCCTTGACGGGCAGGAAGCGCGTGGAGCTGCCGCTGCGGCGGACCTGCAGGAAGTTGGTCGAGAGGTGCGCCGTGAGTTCGCCGATGAGGTGCTCGATCTGCACGGCGGGGCGGCCCTCGACCTCCTTCTCGACGTAGTACCAGCCGAGGTCGAAGTCGCGGTCGAGTGCTTGCGCCGTGAACAGGAAGGTGTTGGTGTTGAAGACGGCGACGATGTTCGGATCGAAGCCCGCGGGGTAGCGCACCTGTTCGACGAGCTGCGTGCGGCCGAGGTAGAGGAACGGCGAGCCGCCGACATCCTCGGGCCATTTGGGCGCCAGCTCGACGGTCGCATCGCGTTTGCTCTTGATGTGGTGGCCGAGGATGACCGGATCGATGCGGGCGCCGAGGTTGTCGACGTTGCGCACGAGCAGGTAGCGGCCGCCCGCGTCGAGGAAGCGCTGCAGAGCACCGCAGCGCCGGAACGCGGCGGGGAAGTCGCCGTGGCCCGGGCCGTAGGGGGAGGTTTCGCCGTTCTCCAGTTCGAACAGGTCGCCGCGCGTGTTCATGCGCAGCGCGATGAACTGCGTGAAGTGCTCGATGCGGGAGGGCTTCATGCCGAAGTTGGCATGCTCGACGAGGTGCGCGCGCGTGACTTCGTCGGTGGCGAAGCTGTTCATGAGGAACAACGGCACGCTGCCGCCGGTCGCCCGCTCCATGCGCCGTGCGTCCTCGACGGCCAGCGCCAGGAACGAACGGTCGCGGCCGAGCACGGGCACCACACCCTTGACGACGCCGCCGAAGCGCGTCGCCATGCCGCCGTTCAGCACGACGATGCCGAGCTGACCCTGCTTGATGGCCTCGCGGCCGATGCGGTCGAGTTCGCGCGACGCCTTGGTCGAACTGCCGGGCAGCTTCTGCAGGGTGCCGGGCGGTGGCACGAGCAGGTCGCCGCTGACCGCGTTGGTGGCCTTGCTGAGCTGGCCCTTGGCGATGTCCTCCTGCCAACGTCGCTGCAGTTCCGGGTCGAACCCGTAGCGCTGCAGGAAGGCGAGTTGCTGCTCGTTCGGTCCGTTCAAGGCCGCGAGAGGCTATCCGGCGGGTCGTTCCGTGGCGAGGGTGCGCTCGCTACACATGGCGTCATGCAAGCGCGCGGTGGTACCGGCACGATGACGACGATGCTCGACCCGGCATCACCATTGACTTCGTTGCCGGGCATCGGTCCGACGACGGCGGCCCGGTTGGCGGCGGCGGGACTCGCGACCGTGCTCGACCTCGTGCAGTTCTTTCCGCGTCGCTACCGTGCGCTGCAGGAACTGCAAGCACCCGACGAAGCGGCTGTGGGCAACCTCGTGCGCCTGCCCGGCGAAGTACGCGCGACGCGGCTGGTGTGGTTGCCGGGACGGCGCGCGATGGTGACCGTGGTGTTCGGGTGTCCTTTTGGCTCGCAGTTCGAGGCGCAGTTCTTCAACCAGCCCTGGCTCAAGAAGGCCTGGCCCACAGGTCAGCAGCGAAAGGTCGAGGGCCTGCTCGTGCAGAAGGG
>JAYUCN010000932.1:0-2904 GCA_043740335.1 Planctomycetota bacterium | reverse complement strand
TCGCCTTCTCGGGTGGCGGCATCCGTTCGGCGACGTTCTGCCTCGGTGTCCTGCAGGTGCTTGCCGCAAAGAAGCTGCTGAACGATGTCGACTTCCTGTCGACGGTGTCGGGCGGCGGCTACACGGGCAGTTTCCTCACGACACAGCTCGCGAACGGCACGTCGCAAGACCAGCTCGCGTCACCGCATGGCCCCGACCCCGTGCCGATCCAGACCCTGCGCCGGCACGCCAAGTTCCTGGTCGGCCGCAGCAACTGGGAGAGCTGGGGCATGTTGCTCCAGACCGTGCTCGGCATGCTCTTCAACTGGTGCGTGCCGCTGCTCGTGCTCGCGGTCGCCGCCGCCGCCAGCATCGGGTTCAAGCGGCAGATTCCGGGGACGTCGGGTTGGATCACGGTCGCCAAGTTCGCTGTGGTGGCCACCCTGCTCACGGCGCTGCTGTTCTTCCGCCTCGAGCGCTCGAAGTTGAAAGCCGCGGCGTCGGCCGGCTGGTTGATGGGTGCTTCGGCCTGCGTGCTGGTCGGTGCCTTCTGCGTGTGGTTGCTCGACAGTGGCTTTCGATGGCTCATGCCGGGTCTCGACTCGGGAGCCTGGAGTTGGGAAGAACTGAAGACCGCCGTCGCCGAGTGGCCCTTCCTGCAGGCCACCGGCGTCAGCTGGCTCAGCATGAGCTTCCTGGTCTCGATGATCCCGACGGCGCTGCGCTACCTGCCGCTGCTCGAGAAACCGTTCGTGCGCAAGGTCGTCGTCGCCCTGGCCCTCGCCGTCGGTGGCCTGTTCGTGCCGCTGCTCGCGATCCTCGTCTTCTACGTGCTGTTTGCGCTCGGTGCCGTGCGCGAGTCCGACGAGGTTCTCGGCAGTGGCCTTCTCTACCTGAGTGCCGCCAGCACTGTACTCGCCGGCATCGTCGTGCTCGTGCTCAACGTCAACACGACGGGCCCCCACCGCCTCTACCGCAACGGTCTCGGGCGCACGTTCGTCGATCGCGACGAGCGGCGTTCGGTGCCCGTGCACCTCGCCGACCTCGACCGCGAACACAAGGCCCCCTACCACCTCGTCAACACGACGGTGAACCTGCCGAGCAGCACGGACGTGCGACTGCGTGAGCGCGGCTGCGACTTCTTCCTGTTCTCCAAGCACTGGACCGGCTCGCCCGTGATCGGCTACGAACCGACTGCCAAGTGGAAGATGGACGCGACCAGACCCGACCTCGCGACCGCGATGGCGATCTCGGGCGCGGCGTTCTCGAGCAACATGGGACTTGGCTCGATCGCGCCGTTGCGCGCGCTGCTGGCCTTCCTCAACGTGCGCCTCGGCTACTGGATCCGGCGCCCGCAAAAGCATGGCGTGCGCAACGTGTCGTGGAACCACCCGGGTTTTCTGTGCCTGCTCTACGAGATGACGGGCATCGGCCTGTCGGAGAAGCGGCCATGGCTCAACCTCTCCGACGGCGGCCACATCGAGAACCTGGCGCTCTACGAACTGCTGCGTCGCCGCTGCAAGTTCCTCGTCTGCGTCGACGGCGAAGCCGATCCCTGCTTTCTGTTCCAAGGCCTCATGACGCTCGTGCGTCACGCGCAGATCGACCTCGGCGTCGAGATCAAGCCCGACCTCACCGACCTGCGCCCCGATGGCAAGACCGGCCACAGCCGTTCGCACTACCACCTGTGCCGCGTGCACTATCCGCCGCGGGAAGCCGGCGGCGCGGGCGAAGTCGGCCTCTTGCTCTACCTCAAGCTGTCGGTGACCGGCAACGAGTCCGAACTGGTCCGGCGCTACCGCGGCAACCACGCGACCTTCCCGCACGAGACCACGCTCGATCAGTTCTTCGACGAAGAACAGTTCGAAGCGTACCGCCAACTCGGCGTGCACGTCGCCGAAGGCCTGTTCTCACGCTCGCTCATGGACCGGGAACCAGATCCGACGAGCGTGCGCGAGTGGTTCGAACGACTGGCCGGGAACCTGCTCGTGCCGACCGCCTGAAGGAGGCGGCCGGCGGGCAGGGATGAGCGCGTGCTGCCAAGGAACCGCCGCAGCGGCGACCGATGCGATGGTTTGCCAGTTGACGCAACCCGCGTTGCGGCGTTGCGGCACCTGAGCCAGATCGCCCCGCAGGCGATCTGGCTCAGAGCGCGAACAGACCGACCGTCAGGCTCACCGCGTTCGACGTCTTGATGCCGAACGCGTTGGCCGCCGGATCGAGCCACACCGACTGGTCCACGATGACGGTGCCGGCCAGGCTCGGTACGAGCGGCACGCCGAGGCTGATCGTCATGCTGGGGAACGGCACGCCGAGGTTGCTGATCACGTTGCCGACACCCTGGTTGATGTCGACCAGTGCTTTGCAACCGCCGGCCCCGATGATGCCCAGGTCGAAGCCCGGCGCAGGAATCGCCACCAGACTGAGGAAGTTGATGCCGACGCCCGGGATGCCTTCGTTCGACGTGGTCAGGTTGACGGTCGTGCCGACGACCGGCGCCGCCGACCCGATCAACGTCAGGGGCAGGATCTCGGGTGCCGCGAGCACCAACGTGGTCAGCGTCGCGACGTTGGTCGGACCGAGGTCGGGCGACACGCCACCGACCGAGAAGCCGACGACGGTCTGGTCGTGGTACGGGCTTTGGCCGATCGCGTCCATCGTCACCCACACGTAGTTGACGTTGCTGGACACCAGGTCGAACTGGATCTGCATCGTCGACGGATTCAGGGTGGGGGCCGGCCAACTCTCGACGCCCTGCCAGGTGATCACGATCAGGTTGCCGACCTGTTCCCACTTGATCAGGCCGCTACCGACTTCCGCCGTGTTGAAGTCGTGCCACGCGAGCGCCCACATGGTGGCCGGCGTGGTCAACAGACCAAACTCGTTCGGCAGGTAGCTCAGCGCCCCTGGTGGTGTCTGGTTCGC
>JAYUCN010000931.1:0-17752 GCA_043740335.1 Planctomycetota bacterium | reverse complement strand
CACGAGAGGCCAACGCGCCCCCCGGCGCCGTTGCCATCGACCACAGATGGGTGCCGGCGCGGCCCCACGGACACCGTCGCGAGTCGACGGCCTTGTTGCTGGTTTGGCCGAGTAGCGGGCGCAGCCGCAATGGACGACGCCCACACGGTGACAAAATGTGGGGCTAGGGTAGATTGGGGAGACGATCCCCACGAGGAAGCCGCCATGAACCGAATCTCGATCGATGTGACCCCCGAGCAGCACCAGAGGCTGAAGGCCCTCGCGGCTCTCCAGGGCAAGTCCGTCGAGCAGTTCGTTCTCGAGAGCACACTCGGAATCGATGCCAACGATGACCTGAGCGCTCTCGAAGCGCTCCTGGACCAGCGGCACCGGGAGGCGCTGGTAGGCGTCAAGAACAGCCGGAGCGTCAGCGAAATCTTTCAAGACGCGCGTCGCAAGCTGGACGGTCGCAAGCCGGATGCGTGAGTACGAGCTCTCGCCGGCCGCGGAACTCGACCTGCTCGAAATCGCGATCTACACCATCGCAACCTGGAACGCGACGCAGGCCGACTGATACGAAGCCTCGCTGGAGCGTCATTTCGTGGCGATCGGCCGAGGGAATGCACGTGCACGACAGTTTCTCGAACACCGCCATGAGCTGCTCGTCTCCCGCTGCGAACATCACTACGTCTTCTTCCTTCAACGCGAGGACGACTGCCCACTCATCCTTGCAGTGTTCCACGAGAGCATGGATCTGATGGCGCGCGTACGGGATCGACTGGACACGCCGGACAGTGCTCGAGGATGAGAGCCCGCGCAGGCGGCGCGGCATCTCCGGGGCACACTCGGTAGCCGATTGCCGCACGACCCTCGCACCCAGCCTCCCCAGCCAAGGCCCCTCGCGGGGCGCGTCGCCCGGCCGTTACACCACCCAGTGCGGACCACGCCGACGGCCCCGTGAACCGCGATACGCTCCGCGCATCCCCATTCGCCAACTGCACGTCGCGATGGACGAACTGCTCGACGCGATAGAGGAACGCAGCGACTCCACCGTGCCGTACTTCAACCAACGCACCGGCGAAGTCGACATCTGGGTCGACCCCGCCTTCAACGACCTCCCGCAGCTCGACCGCGACGACCCGAACCAGGTCGAGATCCCGCGCCTCGAGTCGCACGACCCGTTCCGCACCATGGAACGCTTCGGCGACAGCCTCGACGAACTCGACGTCCAGCGCCAACTGCGCAGCGCCCTCGAGGGCCACGGCCCCTTCCGCCGCTTCCGCGACGCACTCGCGGACTTCCCCGACCTGCGCGACCGCTGGGAGACCACACAGCGCGACGACTTGCTGCAGCGCGCCCTCGCGTTCCTCGCCGGTCTCGAAATCGAACCGACCTACGAACTGCGCCTTCGACCAGTCCCCGTCGCCCCACCTCCCACCCAGCCGAAGGAACCCCGCATCCTGCTCCACCACCTGCTCCTGCTCGGCGCCCCGAGAGGCAAGACAGAGTTGATCGAAGGGCGCGTGCACCGCTGCATCCAGACCAGATCCCCGACCCACGCACGCAAACTGTTCGAACGCCTCGCGCGCGAGCTCATGGAACTGCAAGGACTCGGCTGGCGGCGCAGCGCCGTCGACGGCCTGCACACCATCGACGCAGGCCCGTTCCGCCTGATGATCGAGCGACGTCGTCTGGCTCGCGACCGAGGTGCCACGCGAGATCTGGAACGCATTCACCTGAGATGTGCGACGTGGCCATCGACAATCAGACTGGATGACTGCTCTGCCGGCACGTACGCCACCGCGAGTCGACAGCCTGTCGTTCACTCGAACAACCGCTCGATGAGCTTGACACTCTCACCGACGGCGACAGCGCCGCCTGGTCCGTTGTCCTCACCTCGAACCGGCACGAACCGCGTTCCATTTCCATGGTCCGGCGATCGAGCCTTTGGCCACAGGAACGTGTGCGCCTCGGGCGGAGCCTCGATCACTTCCGCAGAAGGTAGGGCTGCTATGGGCCGCCGCGCCGCTCACGCCGCAGCTGTTCCAGTTCCGCCTTCAACGGCCGCCAGTAGTCGCGATCGAGGGCGCGCTCGACTCGTTCCTCCGCCAGCAAGGCCTCGGCCAACGCGTCTTCACTCCCAGGTTGCGCCAGCGTCAGCAGTGGGCGCTGGCGCTCGGCCTCTCGACGCAGGGATTCCTGCGACTGCGCTACTTCGATCAGGATGCTGGGGGTTCGGAGTTCGAGGAGCCAGAAACGCAACTGCTCCTCGGTCGGCGTCGCACGGTTCTGGAAGTAGTTCGCCTCGATCAGGCGACGCACCATCGGCCAGTCCTTGTCGCGCTGCGTCTTCTTCGCTCGGACCAGGTCGGGCAACGCCATCAGTTCATACACCGCGTCCGGTGCTGTCACCGTGGTGCGACGCGCCCAGATCTGCGGGAACGGCGGCAGACCGCGGAGCACCGACATGACGTCGACCCGCATGTCGCGGACGTGCTCGGCCTGGCAGCGAAAGTGCACACCATGCCCCCGCTCGAGGAACTCGAGCGTCAAGGCTGGCACGGCGATGAGCTGGGCCTGCAGGTCGGCCAGGGCAGCGGTGAGGCGCACCAGGTTCTCGGCGCTGGCCAGGATCGCCAGATCGGTGTCGCGACTAAACTCCGCCGCGCCGTAGAAAACGCAGGCCTGCCCGCCCATCAGCAGAGCCTGAACCCGGTGCCTCTGCATCGAAGAAAGGACTCTGAGTATCGGGTTCGGGATCAAGTGAGCCACCCAGGGCCAAGAAGGTCTCGAGCATCTGCAAGCTCTGCTGCCACCGTTGCAGAGCCGTCAGCTCGTACCACTCGGCCCATTCGCCTTCACACACGTCTTCGGCACGGAGCACGCGGGCAGGATACCACGCCCCCCGAGACCGGTACTACTCCACCAGAGTCTTGCACGCCGCGAGGATCTCCCGCGCCGCCTCGAGCAGCCGTTCCTGCACCGCGGCGTAGCGACGCACGGTCTCCATGTTGTCGAACCCGGAGGCCCCGAGCTCCATCTCGGCCGCCCCCGCATGCAACTTCGCGAGCTTCGCCTCGATTGCCAACAGCTCCTCGAGCATCGAAGGGCCCCCGATGACACCCGGCGCCCGCGCCCTCAACCGCGTGCGGATGGCATCCAACTCGGCGAACGCATCGAGGCGTCGTTCCCCGCCCGGCCCCGGATAGGGCGGTGCCGCCCCGGTCCCGCACGCCGAGAAGAAGTTGCGCCAGCTCAGGAAGTACCCCACCGGCGACGTCACGCCCCAGTCGAACCCCTTCGCCTCGGCGCCAAGCGTGATGGGCACCTTCACCCCGCGCCAGTGCGGCTCCGGCTCCCACGGCTGGAACACGCTTCCCGCCGGCAGCACCCGCGTGCGCACACCCAACTCGTCGTAGTCGTAGACGAGAACCTCCAGGGGACGGAAGGCCCGATGGAGTTGGCCGGCCGGGATCGGGGTGTTTGGCGGTGCGTCCATCGCGTCACTACTGCGGTGTGTCTGCTACAGCTTCTCGAGCCGCAGGCGGATGTCGAGCGCGAGCTTGCCGTAGTTGGGTTGCCCGTCGATCTCCCTCAACAGGTTCTGGTAGTCGGTGCGAGCGCGGACCGGATCACCGAGCTGCTGGGTCATCACCGCTGCCGCCCAACGAGCGTTGATGCGCTGGTCTGGCGTCGCCGCCACACTGCGGGCTGCTGCTTCCGCGAAGGCGAGGGCGCGCCCCGGATCCTTCTGGGCACTGCACGTCCAGACGAGCTGACTGGCCGCGGCCACGCCGAGCTGGCTCTCCATCCCCTGCGCATCGATCACCGACTGCAGCGTCCTGGCCGACGAAGCCAGCGCCTCCTTCGTGCCCTGATTGCGGTAGAGCATGCCGAGTTCGGTCATCACTTCCGCACGCTTCTCGGGCGTGAGCGACCGCTGCAGCAGGGCATCGAGTCGCCGTAGACCGTCCTCGCTGTCGCCGCCCTTCATGGCGACGCGCGCGCTGTTCTGCAGCGCCTCGTCCGAAAGGGCGTCGAGCTTCTTGCGTTCGACCTCCTCCATGGCGTGTTGCAACGTGTCGGCGTCGAGCATCACCGAGGAGTGTTCGGCCACGGCGCTGCGCTGCGTCGACGCGGCGACGACATCGAGCTTCGCCTCGAGCGCGCGGAGGCGTTCGGTCAACTGGTCCAAGCGGTTCGTGATCGGCGTGAGATCGACACCGGCGACGAGGCTCGGTGGGCTCGGAGCCTCACGCGCAGCATCGCTCGCGGGAGAGGACGAAGGCTCCAATGCAGGCGCGGGACCTTCCGCTCCCTGCCGTACCCACACGATCGCCAACGCGAGTGCTGCGCCGCCAAAGGCTCCGAACAGTGCACTCTGGCCGTTCTTCATCGAGGCAAGGATAGCAGAGCTGGGGGCCGCACTTCGCAACCACCCCACCAGACGGCGGTCACCTTGCGCAGGTTCGCGGCATCCTGCAGCGGGTCGGCGGCCAGCACGACGAGCCCCGGCTTCGCTCCCTTCTCGATGCGCCCGAGTTCGGCGCGCCCGAGCACCTTGGCCGCCGTCGTCGTCGCCGCCGCGAGCGCCTGCGTCGTCGTCATGCCGAACTCGACCATGAGCTCGACTTCCCGTGCGTTCGTTCCGTGCGCGAACACGCCCGCATCGCTGCCACAGGCCACGGTGACGCCCGCCGCCAGCGCCCGTTGGAACGCGACACGCGCCGGATTGAGTCGATCGACCGCCGCCCCGCGGCGCCCGGCGTAGTGCAGGATCGCCTCGTTCGCCGCGAGGCACGGACACAGCACGACGCCCTTCTGCACCATGAGCTGCAGCGTCGCCTGGCTCGCCCCGGAACCGTGTTCGATCGTGCGCACGCCGGCCATCACGGCCCGGCGGATGCCTTCGTCGGTGGTCGCGTGTGCGGCGACCGACAAGCCGGCACTCGCCGCTTCGTCGCACGCGGTCGCGAGCTCTTCCTGCGTGAACGTCGGCGTCGCCTGGGCACCGGCCGCGCGCCGATAATCCGCGTAGACCTTGATCCACTGCGCTCCCGCCGCGATCTGTTCGCGCACGGCGCGGCGCACCCCATCAGCGCCGTCGGCGACCTGCGCGCCCTTCGGCGTCGGCGCCGCCGCGAGGTTCGGCCCGTAGCAGCCCGTCGCCACGAGTGCGCGCGTGCTCGGGATCACGAGCGGGCCCGCCACGATGCCTTGCCGGATCGCATCGCGCAGCGCCACGTCGGCGAAGCCCGCGCCTTCGGTGCCGAGATCGCGCACGGCGACGAAGCCGGCCAGCAGCGTCGTCGCCGCATGCTTCGTCGCGCGCATCGAACGCAGCTCCAGCGACTCCTGGAGCACCTGCTGGTCCCAACTCGTCTCGTTGTACGGGTGCAGCAGCATGTGCGTGTGCAGGTCGATGAGGCCCGGGATCACGAACGCATCGCCGAGTTCGCGATCGAACGTCTCGCCCGCCCGCGGTGCGCGCACGTCGCGGATCTCGTCGCCGACGAGTTCGATCACCGCCTCGCGGAACGAGGCGCCATCGGCAGCGAGCACGTGGGCGCCGTGCAGGGTCGTCGGAGTCTGCGCGAGACAGGTTGCAGCGAACAGAACGCAGGGAAGACCAAGGGGACGCATGGCTGCATCGTCGACGCCCTTGCCCCGCCCGGCAACGAGCAGTTCCTCGCCGCCGCCGACCGTATCGCCGCTCAGTGGCCCATCGTCATGCGCAGTCCCCGCGTCGCGGACCACCCATCGCCCGAAGCACCCGGATCGTTCGGGACCCAGACCTGCCAATACGTGCTGCCACCGCACAGCGTCGGGCTCGCGGGCAGCGAGATCGGCAGCTGGCCAGTGAACAAGGCGTTGGTGGTGAAAATGAGCAAGACCAACGGGTCGACCAACAGCGTGCCACCGTCGAACGGAATCGACGCCATGTTCTCGCCATAGACGGCGATCACGAACGCGTTCGGCTGCGTGGCGCTGACTGTGAGCGTCCACGTCGAGGGGATGATGGGCAACGTCGCCGTGAGGTTCGGGATGCCGAACTGGCCGGCCTTGCCGGTGCCGTAGTTGACGTTGTTCGCGAGCGGGAAGCAGCCGCCGAGATCGCCGGTCGCACAGAGGCCGAAACCCTGCGGGCCTTGCGGCACGGCCGTACCCCGGACCTCGAAGGTCCAGGTGCCGACGACCGGTGCGAGGACGGCGACGCGTTCGACGTTGTTCTTGGCATCCGCGATGAGCGTTCCGCCTTGCGAGAAGCCGCCGCTCCACGCATTACCCTTGTACTGCACGCTGTTGGGCGCGATGACGACGAGGTCGAGATCGTTGACGACGGGATTGCTCGCGTTGACGGTTCCCGCGAAATCGGTGAACGCGAGCGTGACCTCGAGCGGGCGGCCTGTACTGAGCACGTCGATGGTGAAGGACCGCACGGCCGTTGTCGTGAGGCCGGTCGCGCGGCGCACCTCGGCAACCCACAGCCGGCCCGCGTCGCCGACGAAGTGCAGCGACTCGTCGAGCACGATGTGGCCCCAGCCTTCGCTGTCACTCGGGTAGCCGGCGACACCCGTCATGTCCTGGCAGGTGTTGACGAGCACGGCCTTCGTGAGCGCCGCCGTCGGCACGAAGGAATCCGCGGGGGTCGCAGCCCCGGACGGATAGAAACCGTCGACGAAGTACTGCCGGATCAACGCGGCCGCCGCGGTCGCGGAGGGGCACGCCATGCTCGTTCCCGTCAGCGTCGCGGTGCTGCACGACGTCGTGCCAGCCGACACGATCGAGCAACCCGGGGCGAACAGGTCCGGCTTGCGCCGGCCGTCAGCGGTGGGGCCGACGCCGCCGCCGCACTTGCTGTTGACGGAAGCCCCGTTCATCGCATTGCCGACGGCGACGAGGTTCTTCGCGTTCTCGGGATTCTTGAGCGTCGCCAGGTTCGTCTCGGCGAAGCACACGAGGTTGTCCTCGTTGGTCCAGGAGAACGCGTCGATCGCGTTGCAGAGCGAGTCGTAGGCCGTCGTTCCGTCGTTGCCCCACGAGTTCGTGTGGAAGCGGGCACCGTTGGCGGCGTGCGTCGTGGCTCGTGCGCTGAATGCAGCGGACGAATAGTCCGAGCTGTGTGCGAGCTTTGCCGCGTAGGCGAGCCCGCGATTGGTGGTCGTGCCGTTGATCGGGAACGCGTCGCCGGCCGCCGTGCCGGCCGTGTGCGTGCCGTGCGAGTTGGTGCCCGTGCCCGAGCGATAGACGATCTTGCGATGCAGTGGGCCGATCGGGTTCACGGGATCGTTGAAGTAGCACGACGTCACGGCGATGCCGCCGTCCTGGTGGCCGATGACCTGGCCCTCGCCGTGCAGGCCCTGCGTCCAGATCTTCCTGTTGTTGGTCAAGCCCGTCTGCACGGTCCACGTCATCGTGTCGTTGCGTTCGGTGACGACGCTCTCGGGTTCGACCCACTGCACGTCGTTGCAACGCGCGAGGGCGCGCATGACGGCGGGTGTCGCACTCGCGATGAGCAGGCGACGATCGACGGCTTCGTGTTCTTCGAGCACCGTTGCCCCCACGGCGATCACCTGTGCGCGCAGCGTCGCCGCTGCGATGTCGCGGAACGCGACGACGGTCACGCGCTGCGTGGCGGTGGCGCCGAGCAGTTCGGGCGCGATGCGATAGGCGGGGTGGAACGGCTGTGACCACACCGCCGTGCCCGCGGCCTCGGCGCGCTGCACCTGGGCCGCACTGCCGCGCACGAGGAACGCGCGGTTCGGGACGTAGTCGAGCAGTTGCAGACCGGCCGCGCGCAGCGCCGCCTTGCCCGCCTCGGTGACCGGACCTGTCACCTGCACGAGGAAGTACCCGACTGCGTCCGCAGTCGCAGCCGGGGCGATGAGGTCCGCCGGCAGCACGGGCGGTGCCCCCGTGGTGTCGAACTCGGCGAACTTCAGCGAGAGCCAGCGCGGAAGCGCGGCACGGCGGTTCGCTTCTTCGAAGCCGATCGAGGCGGCGGGAGCGAGGGCAGGGGACTGCGCCAGGAGAGTCGCGCCGAAGGCAAGGAACGCGACTGCGACGAATGCTCGTGCGTACATGCTGGGAGAGAGGGTTGGAGCCGGGCAGGCAACAGTAAGAACCATACCTCGGCCTGCCCCGCCCTTGCGGGCCAGTTCGAATCGGGCCCACGGTCGGACGCGCTGCTTCGGCCCGGCGCATCCTCCATGCAGAATTCGCATGATCCGGAGTCGGCGAAAGCCGGCGCGGCAACGAACATCTTGGACATGGACGATCCGGCACAGTCGGCGAGCGATTCGGTAGCGATGCAGCGGTGATCGCCGCGCAGGCCGAAGCCGCGAGGACATCACCCTGCACGTGCACATCGAAGCCAGGGGCGATCTGCCCGTGCAGATGTTTCCGTCCGACGGCACTCCGGCGCGCTCGGTCTTCGCGGTGGCGCGTCGCGATCCGCACCTCGGCTCCGGCTATCCGCAACCACGCCGGCTCGATGCGGAAGGCAGGGTCACGCTGAAACGATGTGCGCCGGGCCCACACAAGCTCGTGGTGTCCAGCGAGAGCGCGCCACTGCTCGAACAGCCCGTGACGATCCTGCAGGGCCTCAATCTGGAAGTCGTCGTGCGACTGCCGGCGAAGAGTGGTTCCAGCACCGGCTGCTGAGGGCGGCGCACAACTACCCGACAAGTCATTTCCCTGATCGGCCCGGTGATCTTCGGCAACGGTCGCGCAGACACCGGCGACAATCGCTTCTCCCTCACCATCAGCATGACGCTCTCGCCGTCGGCAGAAGATGCCCGCATACTCAGCGCATGCGCAGCCGGCTGATCGTGAGTCTGATTGTTGCTCTCTGTTTCGCTGCACGTGCGCACGCACAACTGGTGATCGCGCACGTCACGGTCATCGACACGACTGGCGGCCCTTCGCGAAAGGATGCAACTGTCGTGATTCGCGACGGCCGCATCGCGGGCATCGGCGACGCGGTGCCGCAAGGTTCGGAAGTCGTCGACGGCCGCGGCAAGTTTCTGATCCCCGGCTTGTGGGACATGCACGTGCACCTGAGCTGGACGAAGGAGAGCGCGCTGCACGTGCTCGTCGCCAACGGCGTGACCGGCGTGCGCGACGTCGGGGGCCGTCTCACGGAAATCGATGCGTGGCGCACGAGAATTGCGATCGGATCGCTCGTCGGTCCGCGGATCTTTCGCGCCGGTCCGATCCTGAACGGACAGAAGTTCAATCAGTATCAGATGGTGCCAGGCAATCCGGACGAGACTCGCGGTGTCGTGCGCGGTCTCAAGGAAGCGGGCGTCGACTTCATCAAGGTTCACCGCCGCATGGAGCGCGACTCGTATTTCGCGGCAATCGACGAGGCGAAGAAACACGGTCTGCCCCTGGTTGGACACATCCCGACGACCGTTACGCCGGAAGAAGCATCGGATGCGGGGCAGGCGACGATCGAGCACGTCGTGACGTTGTTCGAAGGGACATTCGCGGCGGCGTTGAACGGCAGGAAAGAGACCGAGGCCATGCGGCAGTGGTGCTTGGAGGAGGGGGACAGGCTTGCGGCGCGGTTCGTGAGGAACCAAACCGTCTTCGACCCGACGCTCATCGCGTACAGTCCGTACTTCGATTCGTCGGGACCGCTCAGCCGCTACGTCGCTCAGACCTTCAGAACCGCGGGCGCGAAGCAGTCGAAGCCAACACCAGCCGAGTTGGAAGAATCCCGCGCGTTGTTTGCGCAGCTCCAGGAAGTCGTGCGCGTGATGAACAGAGGCGGAGTCACGATGCTGGCGGGCAGCGACGTTGCGGAGTCGCGCGTGCCCGGCTTCATGCTGCAGGAGGAACTGGTCCTGCTCGTGGAGTCAGGACTCAGTCCATTGCAGGCCCTGCAGGCGGCGACACTGAATCCCGCGCGAGTGCTGAAGATCAGTGACGACTTCGGATCGGTCGACGCCGGCAAGATCGCCGATCTCGTGCTGCTCGAGGCCGATCCGCTCGCGGACATTCACAACACGCAGCGCATCGCCGCCGTGATCCTCGGCGGCAAGCACTTGAAGCGCGCTGACCTCGACACTCTTTTGCGCAAGGCGGAGGAGATGGCGAAGAAGTCGTGATCGCGTCAGGATGACTTGTGGCCTTTCTTCTGGAGTGCAGTGCTCGCCCAGGACCTGCGCAACCTGACTTGCTCCTGGCTTGTTCTGCGCCCCCGCCCTCACCCTTCGCTCCGGGGCCACCCACGCCTACCCGCGCTTCTGCCCCGGCATCGGCACCGGATCGACGGGCAGCGGCCCGAACGCGTAGCTGTCCGGCCCCCACTTCTCGTCGCTGTTGAGCGCCTGCTCCCACGTCACTTCCTTGCCCGAGTACGTCGCCATGCGACCGAGGATCGCGGTCAGCGTGCTCTCGGCGACCATCTTGCCTTCGTTGAACGGCTTGCCGGCGCGCACCGACGCGAAGAAGTCGTCGTGCTCCGTCTGGTACGGATCGTTGTTCGCACCCGTCCATGTCCACTCGTTCTCGCCGGCGATGCGCCAGCGCCCCGACTCCATGTGGGCCTCACCCGTCGCACCATAGACGTGCTCGCTCACGTCGTTCAGACACCCGTCGATCTGCCGGCACTCCGAGAAGCACCACGCGCCACTCTCGTAGAGGTACTGCACCGCGTGGTGGTCGAAGATGTGGCCGAACTTCGGATCCGTGCGCACCTGCCGCCCGCCCATGCCGCGCGCCTTCTGCGGATGCGCCTGCATCGCCCAGTTGATGACGTCGAGGTTGTGCACGTGCTGCTCGACGATGTGGTCGCCCGACAGCCACGTGAAGTAGAGCCAGTTGCGCAGTTGCCACTCCATGTCGCTCCACTGCGGCTGGCGCTCGGCGTGCCAGAGGCCACCCTGGTTCCACGAGCAGCGCGCGAACAGGATCTTGCCGAGCGCACCGGCGTGGATCTGCTTCATGATCTCGACGTAGCCGTTCTGGTGGTGGCGCTGCAGACCACAGCAGATCGACAGCCCGGACTTCTGCGCCTGCGCTGCCGCCGCCAGCACGCGCCGAACGCCGGGCCCGTCGACCGCGACGGGCTTCTCGAAGAACACGTGCTTCTTCGCCGCCACCGCCGCCTCGAAGTGCGACGGCCGGAAGTGCGGCGGCGTGGCGATGACGACGATGTCGCAGCCCGAGTCCATGACGCCCTTGAAGGCATCGGGTCCGACGAAGCGGCGCTCCTTCGGTACCTCGACGCGGCCCTTGAACGCAGCGTTCTCGCGCAGCGCGTCGACACAGCCTTCGAGCCGGTCGACGAACATGTCGGCGATCGCGACGAGCCGCGTCGATCCCTTCGTGCTGAGCGCCTGGCTGATGGCGCCGCTGCCGCGGCCGCCGCAACCGATCAGGGCAACCTTGAGTTCGTCGCCGCCCTGGCCCTCCTGCAGGCGACCCGCCGCGAGTGACTTGGCGAGACTGGTGGCCGTGGCAACAGCGGCCGTGGTGCGCAGGAAGGAACGTCGAGTGGTGGTCATGGATGTGATGGGAGCAACGGGGTGAATCAGGGGTTGTCGAAGCGCGCGCGCTCTGCTGCCGGCGGTTCGCGCAGCGGCCGCACGACGCGGAAACCGATGTGCTGACCGTCGGTCAGGTACCACCAGCTCTTCGGGATCTGCGGATCGCGTTCGTTCCAGGCCAACTCCGACGAACGCCGGGCCGCGGCGCGCAGAGCCGGCGCCGCATCGCGCCAGCTGCCGCCGCGCGAGACATGCGGGAAGCGCACGGGCCGGTCGCGATCGTCGTGCGGTGGCTGGAAGTACGGATTGCTGCGTGGCGCCGCACCGTGGGCAGCGGCATAGGCGTCGGCGAGATAGTGGTCGGCGACCCACTCGGCGACGTTGCCGTGCAGATCGCAGAGGCCCCACGCGTTCGGTTTCTTCTGGCCCACCTGATGGTAGGCCGGCACCGGCTTGGCGCCGGTTTCGAGCACGCGCGCACTGTTCGCTGCGAACCACGCGAACTCGGCGAGGCCCGCGGCTTCGTCGCCGCACGCATACGCGGTCGTCGAACCGGCGCGGCACGCGTACTCCCATTCGGCCTCGGTCGGCAGGCGATGGAACCGAACCGTCTTCTCGCTGAGCCACTTGCAGTACTGCCGCGCCGCGACATGTGACATGCAGATCGCCGGGTAGCCGTCGCGCCCCATGTTGAACGTCATGTCCATGTAGGCCGGCGTCGGGCGCGCGATGCCGTCGGGCTTCTTGCTCTGCGGGCGCGCGATGTCGGTGTTCCAGAGGTCGTACTCGGCCCACGTCACTTCGCACCTGCCCATCCAGAACGCATCGACCGCGACTTCGACCTGTGGCCCCTCGTCGGCCGCACGGCCGGGCTCCGTCTCGGGACTGCCCATGCGGAAGCTACCGCCGGCGATGGGAACCATGTCGAAGCCCACGCCGCTGTCGCCGATGGACTGCCGGTAGCACACGAACTCGCCCTGGCCCGGCTGCGGGCCGCGGTCGGCGGGTGCGATGGTCTTCGCCGCCGGCGGCACAACGACGCTCGCGACCACAGGGTCGTTCTGCACGTTGGCATCACTGCCGCTGCAGGCCGCAAGGCAAGCCATGCCGACGCCGACGGAACGAGCTGGAACGAAACGCTGCACGATCGGGCGAGCTTACCCGCGTCGCCGAGTTGCGAGCAGCGACTTCGCGTCAGGAAACCCGGGAGTGCTGCTGGCGCACGCCAGCCACGCGTGCCGCAGTTCGTCGACAAACAGCATTCGCTGGGCCACCCGCCTCCGTGCGGGTACAAGCCACGCCATGGCCCGCCCCACCCTCACCTTCCGCGATCAGCCCGGCTGGTCGCACGTGCGCAAGCTGCGTTGGATCGTGCCGCTGATCCTCGGCCTGATCCTCGTCTTCACGACCTGGTACACGGTGGACGCCGAAGCCGTCGGCGTCGTGCTGCGGTTCGGCAGGTTCAACTCGACCCAGGACCCGGGTCTGCACTTCAAGCTGCCGTTCGGCATCGACGAGGTCCTGACCGTGCCGATCAAGCGGCAGCTCAAACTCGAGTTCGGCTTCGGCACGCCCGACGCGACGAACCCTGATCAGATCGGCGAGGAACCGCTGCGCGAGAAGAGCCTGGTCACCGGCGACCTCAACGCCGCGCTGGTCGAATGGATCGTGCAGTACCACGTCGACGACCCGCAGCTCTACCTGTTCCACGTGCGCGATCCGGGTTGGACGCTGCGCGACCTCAGCGAAGCGGTGATGCGCGAGGTCGTCGGCGACCGCACCGTCGACGAGGTCATCACGGTCGGCCGCCAGGAGATCGAAGTGACGGCCCTGACCCGCCTGCGCGAGATGACGAAGGCCTACCGGATCGGCCTCTACATCGACCAGCTCCAGTTGAAGAACGTCAACCCACCGCGCGAAGTGCAGAACTCGTTCAACGAGGTCAACAAGGCCCAGCAGGACCGCGAGAACATGATCAACGTCGCCAACGGCGACTACAACAAGGCGGTGCCGAGGGCCCAGGGCGAGGCGGCGCAGAAGATCAGCGAGGCCGAGGGCTACCGCCTGAAGCGCGTCAACGAGGCGCTCGGCGACGCCAACGCGTTCAACGCCGTGCTCGCACAGTACATCAAGGCGCCGGCCATCACGCGCACGCGCCTCTACCTCGAGACGATGAAGGAGGTGCTGCCCGGACTCGGTGGCACGTGGATCGTCGACGACAAGGTGACGCAGCTGCTGCCGATGCTGCCGACCGGCGGCAAGGGGGCGGGCAAGTGAAGATCACCACGATCCTGCTGCTGGTCCTCGCCCTGTTCCTGTTCCTCATGTTCAGCGGCGCGTTCTACACCGTGCGCCCGACCGAGACCGTGATCCTCACGCAGTTCGGCGGCATCGTCGGCGAGCCGATCCGCGAGCCCGGCCTGCACTGGAAGATGCCGTTCGTGCAGGACGTCAACCGCCTCGAGCAGCGCGTGCTCGAGTTCGACGGTCAGGCCACCGAGATGCCGACCAAGGACAAGCTCTACATCGAGGTCGACACCTTCGCGCGTTGGCGCATCGGCGATCCTGGCAAGTTCTTCGTCTCCTTGCGCGACGAGCGCAGCGCCCAGTCGCGCCTCGAGGACATCATCGGCAGCGAGGTGCGCGCGACAGTCGCCAGCCACGAGCTCATCGAGTTGATCCGCAGCGACAAGAACCGCGTGCTGCCACCCGATCTGCAGAAGCAGATCTCCCTGACTTCGGTGCTGCCCACCGCCAAGCTCGGTCGCCTCGCCCTCGAGAAGGACATCCTCGCGGCGTCGACGCCAAAGTTGCAACCGCTGGGCATCGAACTGCTCGACGTGCGCATCAAGCGCATCAACTACAACAGCGGCGTGCTGCCCGGCATCTACCAGCGCATGATCAGCGAGCGTCAGCAGATCGCGCAGCGCTTCCGCAGCGAAGGCGAGGGCGAGGCCGCGCGCATCCTCGGCAAGAAGGAGCGCGACCTGCGCGAGGTCGAGTCGATCGCCTACAAGCAGGTGCAACAACTGCGCGGCGAGGCGGACGCCGAGGCGACGCGCGTCTACGCCGAGGCCTACGACCGGAGCCCCGAGGCGCGCGAGTACTACACGTTCATGAAGACGATGGAGACCTACCGCGCCGTCGTCGGCGGCAGCACGAACCTGATCCTGTCGACGGACAGCGACCTGTTCCGGTTGTTCAAGCAAGCGACGAAGTAGCGGCCGCGCGACCCGGGCCGCCGGGCAGCATGGCCGATCAGTCCGCCATCATGCGATCGCTGCAGGTCGGACACAGGCCGTGCGTGAGCTTCGCCTCGGTGTGCTCCGCCAGGTAGTGCTCGATCTGCTGCCAGTAGCCCTGGTCGTCGCGCACGCTCTTGCACCACGCACAGACCGGCAGCAGACCCGACAGCGTCTTGACGCGGTCCAGCGCCGCCCTCAACTCGTCGACGAGACTCTCGTTCTTGCGCAGCACTTCGCGCAGCTGCGCCTCGGTGGTGCGGCGTTCCGTGATGTCCGAGAACGTCGCCACGACCGCGTGATGCGGGCGCGTGGGTGCCTGGCGGATCGGTTGGGAGTTGATGGAGATCCACTTCTGCGAGCCATCGGGTGCGACGACTCCCATGACGACGTTCGACTGCGGTTCGCCAGTGCGCAGCGTGACCATCGCCGGGTGCTGTTCGCAAGGGAATGCCGAACCGTCGGCGTGCACCGACCGCCAGCGGGGGTCGACCGAGTCTCGCCCGTGCAGTTGTTCCGCCGTGAGTCCGAGGATGCGCTCGGCGGACGGGTTGGTGGCCAGGATGCGGCCGTCCAATCCCTGCACGACGACCCCTTCCTGCATCGCCGCGATGACCGACTCGTAGCGGGCCTCGGCATCTGCCGCGGACACCGGCAAACGCGCATCGACCCACTGCAACGACACCACACCCTGGGTCGCGGTCCCGCGCAACGGCTCGAACGCCACGTCGACCGGCACCAGCGAACCATCGCAGTGGCGCCTCGTGCTGAGAAAGCGGCACGCCTCCCAACCGAGGATCGCATTGGTGGCACCCGCCTGCTGACCTTCGAGCAGATCGAACAGCCGCTTGCCGAGCGCCTCCTCGCACGTCCATCCGAACATGGCCTCGGCGCTCTCGGGCCAGGCGAGAACGCAGGGTACGCGATCGATCAACAGCACTGCCGAGGCCGCGGTGACGGCCGGACGGATGGCTTGCATGACGAGAGAGGTCGGCGGGTGCGAGGAGGCCCTGCGGCCAGTCCGCCGTGCGAGGCGCGCATGCTCCGCGCGGCCTGGTCGACGGTCAAGCTGCGACGACGAATCGAATCGAGGAATCGAAGGTGCGCGCACGTATCGTGCGGTCCCTCCCGAGGCTCCCGCCATGCATCGACGCGACTTCCTCGTCGCCGGCACCGCCGGCTTCGCCGCCACCGCCCTCACTCCGCACGCGCGCCAGGAGCCCGAGCGGACGCGGCGCGGAGAACCCTTCCACCTGCTCTACGCGCCGCACTTCGGCATGTTCGGCAACCACGGCAAGGAGCTGGAGGACCAGCTCCAGTTCGCCGCCGACGAGGGCTTCCGCGCCTGGGAAGACAACGGCATGGCCAGGCGCGACGTCGCCCTGCAGGAACGCCTCGGCAAGAAGATGGCGCAGTGCGGCATCACGATGGGCGTGTTCGTCGCGCACGGCGACTTCGGTGAACCGACGTTCGCATCCGGCAAGGACGAGCTTCAGAAGCGCGTGCTCGGCGACCTCGGCAACGCATGCGCCGTGGCCAGGCGCGTGCGCGCGCAGTGGTGCACCGTGGTGCCCGGCACGATCGATCCGCGCCAGGACCAAGGCTACCAGACCGCCAACGTGATCGACTTGTTGAAGCGCTGCTGCGATGTCATCGAGCAGCAGCAGAGCGACCTCGTCATGGTGCTCGAAGCGCTCAACCGCCGCGACCATCCCAACCTGTTCCTCACCAAGATCGCGCAGGGCTACGAGATCTGCCGCGCGGTCGGCAGCAAGCACTGCAAGCTGCTCGACGACCTCTACCACCAGCAGGTCAGCGAAGGGAACCTGATCCCCAACATCGATCGTGCCTGGGATGAGATCGCCTACTTCCAGGTCGGCGACAATCCGGGGCGGAACGAGCCCGGCACGGGCGAGGTCAACTTCAAGAACGTGTTCCGCCATATCCATGGCAAGGGCTTCCGCGGCATCGTCGGCATGGAGCACGGCAACGCCGAGGGTGGCAAGGATGGCGAGCAGAAGGTGATCGCTGCCTACCGGGCGGCCGACGCCTGGTAGTGCACGTCGCGTCCCATTCGCCCCGTCAGCGTCGGGAATCCGCACACGGCCCCGCGACGGCCGTCTGCGAACCGGACACGAAGTAGCGTTTGACACGCGGCATGGCCCTTGCCCAGCGCAGGGCGCCATGACCAGACCCGTGGCCTACGTGTGCGCAGATCCGGGTATCGCGCCGGACAGTAGCCAGGGTGCCTCGGTGCACTTCCGCCGGTTGGCCGGCGCCTTCGCCAGCATCGGCGTCGAGCTCGACGTGTTCCTCGCCAAGGCCGGCGACGTGTCGGGCTTCGCGCCGCATCGGGCGCGCACCGTGCCGATCCCGCGCGCGACGGGCCTTGTCGGCGACGTGCTGCAGCTCGGTCATGCGGAGGCGATGCTGCACGCGCTGCAGACTGCGGGACCGCACGCGGCGGTCTACGAACGGCTCTCGCCCTTCGGCCTCGCCGGGCTCGCACACGCGCGCACGCTCGGGGTGCCGTTCGTCGTCGAGGTGAATGCGCCGCTGTGGCGGGAAACCGCAGCCTGCCGCCGCCCCGCGCTGGCCAACAGCGCGCGCGGTGTCTGTCTCGACGTCCTGCAGGCAGCCGACCGCGTGCTCGCCGTGTCGCCGGCACTCGCCGACGAACTCGCCGGTGCGGGCGTACCGAACCAACGCCTCGAAGTGCTCGGCAATGGCGCCGACCTCGAACGCTTCCGCACTGCAGCCACGGCGCCAAAGCCCGCGGCCCTGCGAGGTCGCCCGACCCTGCTCTTCCTCGGTTCGTTGCAGCCATGGCACGGCATCGACTTCCTGCTGCGGGCGTTTGCGGCGTTGCGGGCCCAGCGACCCTGTGGTCTGTGGATCGTCGGCGACGGTCCCGAGCGTTGTACGATCGCCATCGCCCAGCGGGCGTTTCCCGGCGACATCGTGCACGAAGGCGCCGTCGACCACGACCTCGTGCCGTCCCTGTTGCAGGCGGCCGACCTCGTCGTCGCCCCG
>JAYUCN010000930.1:0-7086 GCA_043740335.1 Planctomycetota bacterium | reverse complement strand
CGAACAGGATCGGCAGGCGCTCCACGATGGCGCCACCGACGCCGTTGTAGATCAGTTCGCACTCGACGAGCCGCTGGCGCCGCAACGCCCGCAGCGTCGCTGCCAGGTACAACAATCGGCCGCGCAGCCAGCGCGTGTGGGCCGCGGCGCGCGGGACCTCCGCCTCGAAGCCGAGGCCCAGGTTGTTGGCGAAACGACGGTGCAAGCGCCCGTGTTCGCACTCGATGTCGGCAGCACCCGTGTCGACGAGATGCAGGGTAGGTGTGCGCAGGTGCGCGGCCAGTGCCGCCGGTGATGGGGCGAACTGCGCATTGGCTGCGAAGTCGTCGCCGCTGCCGCTCGGCAACACGGCCAGCGGTCCGAGCCTGCCGTCGCGCGGCCGCAGTCCGTTCAGCACTTCGTTCACGGTGCCGTCGCCGCCGACGACCACGACGGTCGCGGTCGCGGTCGCGGCCAGCGTGCGCGCATGGCCTGGAGCCTCAGTGCGTACGAGGGCGAAGGGCAGGCCTTGGCGCTCCAGTTCACCGGCCAGCAGATCGGCGCGTCGTCGGGCGCGTCCGCGCCCCGCCGTCGGATTGACGATCACGAGCAAGGGTTGCCGATCCGATCCAACGAGGTCGCGTGGCATCGCCGACCGCAGCATACTGGCGCACCTGCCGTCGTCGTCACTGGCCTGAGCAAGAGTCCCGTGCGCGTACTCGGCCTCGATGGCCGCGAGCACTTGCCTTGACGCGATTTCCCGGGCACCACTAAGCTGCGAGCGTGAAGCTACCCGCCTCGCCGCCCACGCATCGCTTCCTCCGCCGGGTGGCGATTGCGGCCGTGCGCGGGCCTTCGACCCCGCTGCTCGACCTGGTGTTGCGAGGCGTCGAAATGGCCATGCGCGAACGCGGCCACGAGTGGACTTCGATGCCGGACGGGCAGACCGATGCGTTCGTCACGACGGCGCGTCTGCACGAACCGGTGTCCTGGCGGCAAGCACCGTTGTTCACTGGGCGCAAGCGCTATGGCCTCGCCAACAAGCCGGCGACCTACACATTCGTGCAGGTGACCGAAGGCCAGCTCGAACAGCTGCTGCGCCGGTTCGACCGGGCGCTGGCCAAGGATCCCGCGGACCCGGCCGACTTCGCCTTCCCCGGCTTGTCGATCAACGCGTGGCAGGTGCTGCTCGATCAGGGCAGCCGCGGCGGCGCCATGATGTGCATCGGGCGCATGCTCCAGGCCCAGAGCAAGAGCTTGCGCGTGGTCATGGTGGTTGGCGAGGAAGCTGCGAACGCGGCCTACCTGTTCGACCTCGCGGGCGCATTCCCCCGCATCGACGGGCGTGGTGGCGAGAGCGTGCATACGGAGATCGGCATGCGCATCGCGACGCACCTCAGCACGCGCGAGGTCACGAACCACCAGGTCGTCGGCGCACCGATTCCGCGCGCGTTGTGGCAACGTTCCAAGGCACCCGCGGCGATGCTGCGCGCCTCGCGCGAACTCGGTGCGCGGCGGTTCTTCACCAAGATGGTCCGCATCGCCGACCTCGTCGACGTGCCGGCGATCACGGGGGCGGTGGCACAGCAGTACAGCGAAGGGTGCTTCGGCACCTGGGACCCCGTGATCGAAGCCCAGGTCGTCACCGTGACCGGCAGCCGGCATCCGGTCGTCAAGGCGAGTCTGCAGGAGGACGACCTCGCGGTGATCACGGGCGTGATCGCCGACGGCAGTGGCGTGTGCGTGCGCACGGTCGAGGGGTTGCGCAACGATCCACCGTCGTCCGAGGCGGTCGAGTTCGAGTCGACCGATCTGCGGTTGCCGCGCCTACGACCGCCCGCTAGCTTCGGCATCGACGGCGAGGTGCCGGTCGTGCGCAGCAAGCTGCACGGGCACCGTGGTGTCGTCGCCTACGACCCCGCGACGGTCGAGTACGTGCCGCTCGATGCGCCGTTCTTCCACTACCTCGTGTCGTGTTCGACCGAAGCGCAGGCCTGGGCCGTGACCGAGGCGTTCGCGCGCTCGCAGGCGCTGCGTGATCCCGCCGATCCGCGCACGATCGTGTTCACGGTGCTGCCCGGCCACGGCCTCTTGATGGCGGAGAAGTGGGTGCCCGGCACGCAGCCGTTCGACGTGTTGCTGGCGGCGATGGACGAACGGCGGCTCGAGGTGAGTCACGGAGTGCCACAGGGACGCATGCACTACGCGCCCGTCGGTGCCCGCATGGTGCTGCAGCTCAGAGATGGCGCGGTGCGCCTCGGCGAGGGCCTGCGCGCGGCGGAAGTGCGCGACATCGGCTTCTGCGTCGGCGAGGCGGAGGGCACGGTCGTCTAGGTTGCCGACGAAGCGGCGGCACGCACCGAGGCCGCGTCGCCCACCCATTCGCGAAAGCGCGCCTCGACGCGTTCCCGCAGCGCACGGCTGTCGTCGCCGAACGACGCCGGATCGTCGATCGCGAGCAGCTGCAGACGCAGCACGGGGGTCCTGGATGGCGGCCGGAACAGCGACACTTCTTGGGACAAGTAGACTGGTTCACAGCGGATGGCGACCGACACGAGCGGCACGCCGGCACGACAGGCGATCTCGAACGCGAGGCGCCCGAACGGACGCAGCACGCCGGGTGGCGAGCGCGAACCCTCGGGGAACACGAAGATGCGCATGCCGTCGCGCAGCCGCTGCACGCCGTCGTCGATGACGCGGCCGACCGAGATCGGATCGGTGCCGGGGCCTTCGAGCAGTCCAGCGCCGACCATCAGCGGGCGCACGAGACGGCGCCGGTAGACTGTCGACTTCACGATCGTGCAGGCACCCCCGAGGCAGGCACCGATCGCCGTCACGTCCATCTGCGTCGGGTGGTTGGCGATGACGACGCAGGGGCCCTTCGGCAAGCCTGGCAGCGCACCACGATGGTTGAAGTCGGCGACGCGCACGAAGCGCAGCCAGTCGTGCATGAAGCGGAACCCCCAACCGGTGCAGCGCTGCAAGCGTCGCGCGCAGACGAGCGGCTGGTGGCGCCAGAACCAGCACAGGAACGCGAAGGTCAAGTAGCCTACGGGCGCGAGCAGTGAGTAACCCGCGACGCTGACGGTCACCGCGAGTGTGCGCAGCGTCCGTTGCACGACGAACGATGGCTCGCGTGTCGGTGCTTCGGCGAGGCTCACCGCAGGGCCTCCATGCCGGCCGCGACGAGCGCTCGTTCGAGATCGATGGCGGTAGCGGCGGAAAACTCTGCTTCGTCGACGTAGCACCATCGACCCCAGACTTCGGCAGCGCCGAGTGCGAACGGGAAGTGCGGTGCGGGGGTCTCGAGGCGCCGTGGGAACAGCCATGCCGTACCGTCCTGCACGATGACGTTGCATGCGGACGTGAGCCGCGCTTCGGCGAGCAGCAGCAGTGCCCGCGCGCGAGCCACCGCCTCGCCGCGCACGCCGAGCAGACAGAACGGCACGTCCTTGGCGACCAGTTCGACATCGGCCGGCAAGTCGGCGAGATCGAGATCACAGCGTCGTTCGGGCAAGGCCCCGAGGAACGGCAGCCGTTCGCACACCAGGTGCGCGTGAGCCCGCGCAATGGTGGCTGCCGCGCCGATGGTGTTGACGAGGGCCGCGCCGTCGGCGCGGTCGGCCCATTCCCCGGCAGCGTGCCAGAGCGTGAGATCCGGATCGCGCGCCGGCCGCGTCGGCCAGAGGATGCGGTGTTGATGCGCGAACGGGTAGAGGTTGGGAGTCAGCACGAGTCCGTCGCCGTGCCAGCAGGCTTCCTCGTGCACGATGCGTGCGGCCTGACTCCGGCGAAACGCTGGACGATCGCCGGTGGCCCGGTCCGTTCGCGCCCGGCGGGTCGGCACGTGGACGAGCTGCACCGATCCGCCGAACACCGTGAGCGTGCGGACCGTCGCCGGCGCGAAGGGCACGAGGCTGGCATGAGGTTCGAACGGCGGGCAGCGCATGGCAGACTGCGATGTAACGACCTGCCCGCGTCGCGCACAACCGCGACGTGCCCGGGCACGGCTCAAGACCTTTGCCCCGCTGCCGCCCCGCCGCTACGGTTCGTCGCCCGGCAGGAGCCCCCTCCGGCCAGATCCTTCGCGTTCCCCGGCAGGCCCCCCATTGCGCATCGTCTTCTTCGGCAGCAGTGACTTCGCGATTCCCTCGCTGAAGGCGCTCAAGGAAGGCGGGTTTGCACCCGACCTGGTCGTGACCAAACCCGACGCACCGCGCGGTCGTGGTCGCAAGATCTACGACAGCGAGGTCCGGCTGGCGGCGGACGAGCTGGGGCTGCCGTGCGCGCAACCCGTCGATCCGCACGCGTCGGAGTTCCTTGCCACGCTCCGGCAGCTGGACGCGCAGATCGGGGTGGTCGTGAGCTACGGCGTGATCCTGAAACCGGAACTGCTGCAGCTGTGGCCCAAGGGACTCATCAACGCGCACGCGTCGCTGCTGCCGCTCTACCGCGGCGCGGCACCGATCCAGCGCGCGATCCGCGACGGTCAGACCGAGACCGGGATCACGATCATGCGCATCGTCGAGCAGCTCGATGCCGGTGACATCCTGCTCAAGAAGCCCACCCCGATCGGACCGCTCGAGAACAGCGGTGTGCTGCGCGAGCGCCTCGCCGAGCTGTCCGGACCGGCCTTGCTGGAGGCACTCGAGTTGATCAAGCAGGGCAAGGACACCTACACGCCGCAGGACCATGGCAAGGCCACCTACGCGCCAAAGGTCGAGAAGGAACACGGCCTCATCAATTGGAAGCTGCCGGCGAAGGAAGTCGCGCTGCTCGTGCGCGCCATGACGCCCAGGCCCGGCGCGCAGACGCGGCTCGGCAACAAGCGCTTCATCGTCATGGAAGGCACCGTCGAGCAGGATCTCTACGGCATGGGCATTCCCGGCGGGCTGCAGTCGTCGGGCGAAGAAGGCATCCGCGTGTGCACGGGCAAGGACCTCTACCGCATCACGCGCATCAAGCCCGACAACGGTCGCAACATGACGGCGGGCGAGTTCGTGCGCGGCCACCACATCGCGCCCGACGCGCGGTTCGGCTGACGCGACGCGGATGGTCACTGCCCGCGCCGCGGCGCTGCACGCGCTCGTCGCCCTGGACCGGGGCCGTGAGGAACGGTTGCGCTCGGCGCTCGATGGCGCGCGGCTGATGGGCCGTGAACAGGCATTGGCCTTCGAACTGGCGCACGGCGTGGTGCGGCGCGAACGTCTGCTCGACTTCGTGCTGGGTGGGCTCGCACATCGCGGTCTGCCGAAGGATCCGTTGTTGCGCGCGGCGCTGCGGCTGGGTGCCTACCAGCTCCTGTTCGTCGCCGGCATGCCGGCGCGCGCGGCCGTGAACGAAACGGTGGCCCTCGTGCGCAGCAACAAGGGCTTCGCGAATGCGATGCTGCGCCGGCTCGCCGAGCGTATCGAGTTGCGGGTCGCGGATGCAGCGGCGGTGACGACCGAGCTGAACCTCGGGTCGATGCGTACGCTCGTGCTGCCCGCGGCGTTGCCGGTGGACGAAGCTGAACGGCTCGCCATCGTGCATTCGCTGCCGGAGTTTCTCGTGCAACGGTGGATGCAGCAGTTCGGGATCGAAGGGCTGCGGCGGGTGGCGAGTGCTGCGAGTGCGGTGCCCGGAGTGTTCCTGCGCGTCGTGGCGGACCAGGATCGGGACGCGCTGCGCGCATCGTTGGCGGCGGTCGATGTGCTCTGCGAACCGGCGGCGCACCCGCGGCTGCTGCGCTGGACTGGGGGCACTTCGCCGTTCGGCACGGCGTCGTTCCGCGCGGGGCAGTTCGTGGTCCAGGATCCGACCGCGCTGGCGGCGGTCGAGGCCGTGCCGTGCGGACCAGGCGACACGGTCGTCGATCTCTGCGCTGCGCCCGGCACGAAGACGAGCTGGCTCGCCGAGCGCGTGCGGCCCGGCGGGCGCGTCCATGCGTTCGATCCGGACCCGATGCGGCGCGCTCGCATCGTCGAGAACGTGGCCCGGATTCGCCTTGGCGATGTCGTGCACGTCAATGACGACGTGGCTGCGTTGCCGCCCGCGGATGCCGTGCTCGTTGACGTGCCGTGTTCGAACAGTGGTGTGCTCGGCCGCCGCGTCGAAGTGCGCCGCCGCCTTGCGGAGACCACGTTCACCGAGCTGGCGGCGCTGCAGCGGGAGATCCTGGCGCGCGCCATCGCGCTCGCGAAGCCGGGCGGCGCCGTCGTCTACTCGACGTGCTCGATCGATCGCGAGGAGAACGACGATGTCGTGGCGGCGGTGCTGGCCGAAGCGCGGACGCCGGTCTGTGAACGTGGGGAGAGTCGACTCACGTTGCCCATGGCGGGTGCGCACGACGGCGGCTTCTTCGCTGTCTTGCATCGGCAGCGGGCCGCCCATTGATCTCGCGCATCGTGGCGCTCCATGATCCGCCGCATGATCACGACTCCGTGTCGGATCGACATCCACCTTGGCGACAACCTGGCTGTCCTTTCGCGGTTGCCCGACCAGATCGTCGACCTCATCTACATCGACCCACCGTTCAACACCGGCAAGAAGCAGGAGAGGGTGCAACTGCGAACGGTGCGGGACGAGCGCGGTGACCGGACGGGCTTCCAGGGCCAGCGGTACAAGTCGACGAGGGTCGGGAGCAAGTCGTTCCAGGATGTCTTCGACGACTACCTGGAGTTCCTGGAGCCTCGGTTGGCGGCGGCTCATCGTCTCCTGAAGCCCACCGGCAGCTTCTTCCTGCATCTCGACTACCGAGAGATCCACTACGCGAAGGTTCTCGCCGATGTCGTCTTCGGCCGTGCGTCGTTCATGAACGAGATCATCTGGGCGTACGACTATGGTGCGCGGGCAACGAAGCGATGGTCGCCAAAGCACGACAACATCCTCTGGTACGCCAAGGACCCGGAGCACTACACGTTCCGGTTCGACGACATCGACCGCATTCCATACATGGCGCCCGGTCTGGTCGGTCCCGTGAAAGCAGCCCGCGGCAAGACCCCGACCGATACGTGGTGGCACACGATCGTGCCTACGAATGGCAAGGAGAAGACGGGTTACCCGACGCAGAAACCGCTTGGCGTCGTGCGTCGCGCCGTGCAGGCTTCGAGCCGGCCGGATGATGTC
>JAYUCN010000929.1:0-7090 GCA_043740335.1 Planctomycetota bacterium | reverse complement strand
ACCGTCCGGTGCTCGCCAGCTGCCCTGGCCCGACTCTCTCTCGACGACGAGGCCATGACAACGTTGACCCAACGCGTCACGCAGGAAATGCAGCAGGCAGCTGAACTACTGAACCTGGGAGTCCTGACGGGCCGATAGCGAGACAACGACGCCAGACATCCAGCAGCCATGGCCAAGAACATCCTGATCGTCGACGACTCCGGAACCATGCGGAAGATCGTCATGCGCGGCATCCGCCCGGCGGGCATCGACAACATCGACTGCACGGCGGCCGGCGACGGTGCCAAAGGCATGCAGGCGAGCGAAGGCAGCAAGCTCGACCTGATCCTCGCGGATGTCGACACCCGCGCCATGCACAGGCTCGCGCCAGAGACGATCCAAGGACCGGCCACCGGCGCGGACTGAGTCGCAGAAGACATGGCGGCCACTACTCTCAAGCAGGGAACTGGCAAGGAGCTGAAGCAGCTCTTCGCGATGCTCACGGGCTCGATCCGCGAGACGGTCGGTGGGCTGCTCGGACGGGAGCTCGTCGTGCGTCCGCTCGAGCCCGAGATCCGCGACGCCGAGTCGTTCGTCGCGACCCTCGGCAAGCCGTGCGCCGTCGCGCGCGGAGCGATGGACAAGGGCTTCGCCGGCAAGACCCTCTTCGCGGTGTTCGACCTTGCCGATGCGGTGACGATGGCCGCCCTGCTGATGATGACGCCCGACGACATCATCGGCCAACGCCGCGCCAAGGGCACCCTGGAGAGTGTAGACGCCCAGGCCTTCGGTGAGCTCGGCAACGTGCTCTTCGCCGGTTTCGGCAACCTGCTGCGCGACCGCGTCGGCAACATCGACATCCGCATGCACGACCACGGGGTCTTGCAACCGGGCGTCGACAAGGACCTGCTGCTCGGCAGCAATGCCCTCGTGGTCTTCGCCTTCCGCATGAAGGTGGGCGACTACCCCGAGTCGATCGGCAGTCTCGTCGTCGATCACGCCACGGCGGAGGCCTGGAACAAGGCTCCCCTCGAAGCCGGGGGCGAGGCCGTCGCGGGCACGGGGATGGCGGCAGCGGGCGGGCCGGGCGCCCAGACCAGGGACGACGACGGACTCGAAGGCATTCCCGCTGCTCCCATTCGTGGCACGCTGGCGGCCTTCGTGATGCAGCCTGAAGTGTTCCGCACCCTACGCCGCAGTTGTCGCCGCGTCGGACTCGAACTGCGACGCCACGGCCGCGGCGAGATCCCCAATCCCGCGGCGCACAAGCACGAAATCGTGCTGCTCGACGTGCCGCCCGGCGAGGACCGGCGCTTCAATTGGTGCCGGCGCATCAAGGAGCTGTCCGCTTCGACCAAGGTGGTGCTGCTGATCCACCATCCTTCCCGCCAACGCGTGACGCAGGCCTTCCTGTCGCGGGCGGACGCGATCCTTGGTTTTCCCTGCGAAGAGATCCAGCTCTCGCAGAAGCTCGGCACGATCTTGGCGGGCTCGCCGCCCGAAACCGCGTCATCGTGAACCGGCGCGCCGCCGTCGCCCGATCAGCGGGGACCTTCCGCCGACGACTTCGTTGCAACTCGCAGCCTCTGCACCTCCGCCTGCGTTCGCCGCGCCGATTCGACGATGTGCGCGAGGGCGTCCGCATGGGCCGGCAGCGTGCCCTCGGTGCGGGCCAGTCCGGCCTGGATCTCGATGGTAGAGAGCAGGTTGTTGACGTCGTGCACGAGTTCGTCGAACGGGGAAGAAGCCATGACCAGGCCAACGTAGCACGGAGCACGCGGCCGCGGTCCGGTTGTCGTACGATCCGACGACGCGCTGTCGCACTTCGCCACTGAGCAGCCCGCTGCGGCGCGGTGGCTCACACAACATCTGGTGGTTCGTCGCCTGGCACGTCGGGTGCTCGGGGAGGGCGTGAGACTCCCCATGAAGGCGACCTCGAAGTGGCTCATGATTCCCCCAGCCGTGGCCATGCTGATCCTCCTCGGCCCGCTGTCCATGCAAGCGGGCTCGTCGAAGACAGTGACGAGCGACGGACCACCGGCGACGGCCGCGGCGACCGAGGAAGCGAAGAGCACAGCGCGTGCGGTGCCAGCACTTCCCCGCACGCCCGATCTGTGGCAGATGAGCAGCGCGCTCGTCGGCGTGCTGCTGCTCGGCGTCGGTGGCATCCTGGTGCTGCGGCGACTGCGCGGTGGTAGAGCACCGGCCCGCGGCAGCACGTTGGTGACGCTGCGCCAGACGCTGCGGCTCGGGCGCCACGCCGTGCACGTCCTCGAGTTCGACGACCGCATCCTGCTCGTCGGCGAACATGAACGTGGGCTCGCGCTGCTCGAAGGCTGCAAGCTCCCGGACCGTTCGGCCGACGAAACGGAAGTGCTCGCGCGGCATGCGACGGCGGCGCCGACCTCAGCCGGCACCACGGCCGACGACGACGGTGCCGTGCCGCGCAACCTCGTCATCCCGCACCGGCACCCCATGCCCCCCCGTCGCCTGCCGACGCCACCCGTGACGGCAACAGCGGCGCGCGGCAACGTCGGCCTGAACGACTTCCGAGCCCTGCTGCAGAAGGTCGGTCGCGCATGAGGCGCCTGCTTGCCCTGTTGCTCTGCGTGCTGACGGTGCTCGCCCCGATGCGGGCGCAGGATCCATCCGAGTTCATGGGCCCGCCTGCACCGGCGGGCCTCGGCGCCACCAACGCCCCCGCCGCCCCACAGGGCCCCGGCATCACGCTGTCACTGCGCGGCGGCGACGGCCGCGAGAACCTCGGCTCGGCGCTCGAGATCGTGCTGCTCATGACGCTGCTGGCGATGGCGCCGGCGATCGTCATGACGATGACCTGCTTCACGCGCATCGTCATCGTGTTGTCGTTCCTGAAGCGCGCCATGTCCATGCAGGACCTGCCGCCGGCGATGATCACGACCGGGTTCGCGCTGTTCATGACCATCTTCGTCATGCGCCCGGTGGTCAGCGACATCTACGACCGCGCCTACGTGCCCTACGTCGAACACCGCATGGACTGGAAGGAAGCAGCCGGCATCGCCACCGAACGCATGAACCGCTTCATGCTCGCGCAGACACGCGAGGAAGACGTCGCCCTCATCCTCGAACTCAGCCGCACGCCCCGCCCCGCGACCGCGATGGCGACGCCGTTCCACGTGACGGTGCCCGCCTTCGTGCTGTCGGAGATCAAGACCGCGTTCCAGATGGGCTTCGTGCTGTTCCTGCCCTTCGTCGTGATCGACCTGGTCATCAGTTCGATCCTCGTCTCGATGGGCATGTTCAGCCTGCCACCGGTCGTGGTCTCGACGCCGCTCAAGCTGCTGCTGTTCATCCTGGTCGGCGGTTGGGACCTCGTCGTGGTCTCGCTCGCCCAGAGTTTCGCCCCCTGATCCGGAACGCACCCATGGGCCACGACACGTTGATCGACCTCGCCAAGTCGACCCTGCTGACCGCGCTGATGATCTGCGCGCCGGCCCTGCTGGTCGGCATGGCAGTCGGTCTCGTCATCAGCTTCTTCCAGACCGTGACCTCGCTCCAGGAACAGACGCTGACGATCGTGCCGAAGATGCTCGCGGTGCTCGTCACGATCGTGCTGCTGATGCCGTGGATCCTCGGCACGCTGCGCGAATACACGGCGGCGCTCTTCCAGAACCTTGCCGCCTACGGGCTCAGCGGCTGACCCCTCAGTGCCCGCCGATGGACCTCCTGCTCGCCCAGGACTACGCGATGTCGCTCTTCCTGCACGTGGTGCGGGTGGGCGCGTTCTTCGCCGTGGTGCCCCTGTTCGGGCGGCAAGCGGATTCGATGATCCTGCGCCTCGTGCTCGCGGTGTCCATGGGTGCGGTGTTCTGGTGGGTCGGCGACCAGCGCGTCGACCCGCCCGGCAACCTGTTCGCCATGGGCGTGATGGCCCTGCGCGAGGGCGTCGTCGGCGTGGCCCTTGGCTTCGCCTTGTCGACCCTGACCTCGCTGCTGGTCTCCGCGGGCGAAGTCGTCAGTTCCGAGATGGGCTTCTCGCTGGCGCGCACGATGAACCCCGAGAGCGGCGTCGACGCGACCGTCGTGTCGCAACTGCTGCAGGTGTTCGGCTTCCTGCTGATCCTGCACTACGACCTGCACCACGAAGCGCTGCGCGTACTCGAGCAGACTTTCCAGTCGTGCCGCGTCGGTCAGCCGTTCGCCATCGAACCGATCTGGGCGGGTCTCGCAGCCCTCGTCGGCGGCAGCGTGCAGCTGGCGTTGCAGTACTCGTTGCCGATCCTCGGCCTCATGCTGCTGCTGTCGGTCGCCATGGTGCTGCTCGGTCGCGCCGTGCCGGCGATCAACCTCATGGAGTTCGGCTTCGCGCTGCGGGTGCTGCTCGCACTCGGGGCGCTCGCCTTCCTCCTCGCCGAAGGCACGCCGTTCCTGCTCTCCACCTTCGGCGCAATGTTCGATGGCGCGCGCGCCATGTTCCCTGTGTGACATCCCAGTTTGAGCACCCATGGCACTCTTCGGTGACGACCAGGGCAAGACCGAGAAGGCGACGCCGACTCGGCTCAACGACGTGCGCGGTCGCGGCGACTCACCGTTGTCGCGCGAACTCGTGCAGGGCGGCGTGCTGATGGTCGCCGCCGTCATGTTCTGGTCGTGCGGCGGGTGGCTCGTCGACGCGCTCGGCACCGTCATGCGCCGCGGGCTCGCGGTCGGCCTCGAGCACCGCGCTGTCGCCGAGGTCCCGGGCGCCTGCCGCGAAGTGATCGAGGCCTTGTCCATCATCGGGCCGCCCTTCGTGGTACTCGTGCTGACCCTGGTGGCGGCGACGATGCTGCTCGGTTACGGCCAGATCGGCGTGCACTGGTCGCGCGAGGTGATCGGCTGGAAGCTCGGGAAGTTGAATCCGTTCACCAATTGGCAGCGCGTGTTCAACGTGCAGGCGCTCGTGCGCACCGCGTTCGCCGCCGTCAAGCTCGCCATCGTCGTCGGTGTGCTGTGGCTCGTGCTCGGCGATCGCCTGCCGTCGCTGTTGCGCCTGCACGAGCAGCCGTTCGCCGCTGCCGCCGCCGAGGTCGGCGACCTCGCGCTGTGCCTCTTGCTCTGGGTCGGCGCGTCCGTGACGGCGATCGCCTTGCTCGACCTGTTCTGGCAGCGCTTCGACTTCGAGAAGCGCAACATGATGACCAAGCAGGAGGTCGAGGACGAACGCAAGCGGTCCGAAGGCGACCCGACCATGAAGATGCGCCAGCGCCGCGCCCGCAACGACCTGTTGCGCCATCGCATGATGGCTGCGGTGCCGAAGGCCGACGTCGTCATCACCAATCCGACCCACTTCTCGGTGGCGCTGCGCTACGACCGGAAGCGCGACGTGGCGCCGACCGTCGTCGCCAAGGGCCAGGACGAAGTCGCCTTGAACATCCGCGTGATCGCGAAGCAGCACGGCGTGCCGCTCATGGAGGACCCGCCGCTCGCGCGCGCCCTGTTCCGCGCCGTCAAGGTCGGGCAGTCCGTGCCCGAGAAGTTCTATCAGGCCGTCGCCACCGTGCTGAGCCACGTCTACCGGCTGAAGGGTCGCACCGCATGAACCGGACACTGAGCCATGGCTGAGCCACCACGCAACCACCGCAACAGCCTGCTGGCGCTGTTCTTCCTCGGCATCCTCGCGGTGATGCTCATTCCCGTGCCGACCGTGCTGCTCGACGCGATGTTGTGCCTCAACATCTCGGTCAGCCTGCTCATCCTCATGGCGGTGCTGAACGCCAACCGGCCCGTCGAGTTCAGCACGTTCCCGAGCGTGCTCTTGTTCACGGCGCTGTTCCGGCTCGCGCTGAACGTGTCGTCGACGCGACTGATCCTGCTCGACGGCGACGCCGGCCAGGTGATCAGCACCTTCGGCGGCTTCGTCGTCGGCGGCCAACCGCTGGTCGGCATCGTCATCTTCCTCGTGCTCGTGGTGATCCAGTTCATCGTCATCACGAAGGGCCAGAACCGCATCAGCGAGGTCACCGCGAGGTTCGCGCTCGATGCGATGCCAGGCAAGCAGATGTCGATCGACGCCGATCTGAGCGCCGGCCTCATCACGAGCGAAGAAGCGAAGGTGCTTCGCAAGAAGTTGACGACCGAGATGGAGTTCTACGGCGCAATGGATGGCGCCGGCAAGTTCGTGCGCGGCGACGCCGTGGCCGGCCTCATCATCACCGTCATCAACATCGTCGGTGGCCTCGTCATGGCGATGGTCTACGGCAACCTCGACCTCGGCCAAGCCTTCGAGAAGTACACGATCCTCACCATCGGCGACGGCCTCGTCGCGCAGATCCCGGCGCTGCTGGTGTCGACGGCGGCCGGCATCCTCGTCACGAAGGGCGCGTCCGAAGAAGGTCTCGGCAAGGAGATGAGCGACCAGATGTTCGCGAGCGGTCGCGCGCTGCGGCTCGTCGCCGGCATCCTGGTCCTCATGGGTCTGCTGCCCGGCATGCCGACGCTGCTGTTCTGCGGCATCGCGGCTGTGCTGTTCACGTTCTCGTCGAACCTCGAGAAGGCGCGCACCAAGGTCGCGACGCAGAAGCAGGCGGCCGAGCAGGCCGCCACCGCCCCCGACGAGCACGGTCCGCCCGTCGAGGAACTGCTCACCGTCGACCGGCTCGGCATCGAGATCGGCTATCGCCTCATCGGCCTCGTCGAGCCCGGCCGCCACGGCGGTCTGCTCGACCACATCCGTTCGCTGCGGCGCCAGTTCGCGCAGGGCCTCGGGCTCGTAGTGCCGCCGATCCGCGTGCGCGACAACGTGCAGCTCGATCCCAATGCCTACCGCATCCTGCTCGGCGGCCAGGAAGCTGCGCGCGGCACGCTGCGCGCCGGCCACTACCTGGCGATGGACCCGAGCGGTTCGGCGCCCGCGATCGCGGGGGTCGAGACGATCGAACCCGCGTTCGGTCTGCCGGCGCGCTGGATCCCCGAGAGCGACAAGGACCGCGCCGAACTGCTCGGCTACACGGTCATCGACGCGGCGTCCGTGCTCATCACACACGTGACCGAAGTGCTCAAGAAGATCGCCGGCGAACTGCTGTCGCGCGACGACGTCAAGGCGCTCGTCGACAACTTGAAGAAGGCCTCGCCGGCCGTCGTCGACGAGTTG
>JAYUCN010000928.1:0-7095 GCA_043740335.1 Planctomycetota bacterium | reverse complement strand
CGAGCATGGGCAAGAAACCCATCGAGCCCAACACGCCGTCACGGTTGCGCACCGAGTGCGAGCGCATCGAACAGCTGGTGCCGTACGCAGTGGTGTTTCCGTACCGCAAGATGGGCCAGTCGATCACGACTTTCCGCGTCGATCGCACCGAGGGGCGTTTCGGGCCGTTCGCGGGCCAGCTGTTTCTTGGTGACTACAGCCTCAGCATCGTCATGCGCGCCACCACCGAGCTGGTCGATGGCGTCTGGCAGGGTGCCTGTTATCCGTTCCGCGAAGGGCTCGGCAACGGCATCCTCGCCGTCGAGTTCTCGCCGCAGGGGTATCTGGTGACGGGCGGCACCAACCGCGGTTGGCCGGTGCGCGGCAATCGCCAGTACGGGCTCGAACGGCTCGAATGGACGGGTCGCACGCCGTTCGAGATCGAACGCATCGTGGTGCGACCAGACGGGTTTCTCGTGACCTTCACCAAGCCCGTCGCCAGAGCGACCGCGGCAGTGTCCGCGAACTACCGGCTCCAGAGCTACACGCACATCTACCAGGAAGAGTACGGCAGCCCCGAGGTCGACCAGACGACGCCGCGCGTGGTGCGCGCCGAGCCGTCTGCTGATGGGCGCAGCGTGCGGATCGTCGTCGAGGGCATGGTCCTCGGCCACGTGCACGAGTTCGATCTCGTGGGTGTGCGGTCGCAGGATGGCCATGAGCTACTGCACACGCATGCGTACTACACCTTGAACCGGATCCCGAAGTGAACCTGCGCACCTGCTTGCCGATCGCGTTCCTGCTGGCTGGCTGTGCGACTCACAGCCATCCGGTCCCCGACAGCCCGCGCTGGCTCACGTATGCCGGTGGCGAAGGTCCCGGTCGCGGCAAACACATCGTGCTCATCGCCGCCGAACAGGAGTACCGCAGCGAACAGTCCATGCCGATGCTGGCGAGGATCCTGGCCACCCGGCACGGCTTCGACTGCACGGTGCTGTTCGCGCAGAACAAGGACGGCCTCGTCGATCCGACGCAGAAGATCCGTTGGGAAGACAAGACCGTGCTGCACGACATCCCCGGGCTCGAGCACCTGCAGCACGCCGACCTCATGATCCTGTTCAGCCGGCTGATCACGCTGCCCGACGTGCAGATCCGCCACGTGATCGACTACCTCGACTCGGGCAAACCGATCCTCGCGATCCGCACGGCGAACCACGGGTTCCTCGACAACTTCCCGTACACGGTGAACGGCAAGGCGGTGCGCTTCGGTGAAGACGTGCTGGGTGGTACGTTCCGCAGCCACCACGGCAATTGGCATGCGGACTCAACGCGCGGCATGCTCGTCGAGGCGCAGCGCGATCACCCGATCCTCTGCGGCGTCGATGACATCTGGGGACCGTCCGACGTCTATCGCACGTACCCCGAAGACGGCAGTTTGCCGGCGGATTGCACGGCGCTCGTCTACGGCCAGCCGCTGATGGGCCGGCAGCACGACGATCTTCCCAATCCCGAGAAGGAGGCACTGCCGGTCGCGTGGACGAAGACCTGGACCGGCTCCTCTGGCAAGACGGCGCGCGTGTTCCATGTCACGATGGGCAGCGCGCGCGACTACCAGAGTGCGGGCTTGCGGCGGCTGACGATCAACGCCGCGTACTGGTGCCTTCTGCTCGAAGACCAGATCACCGCCACAGCCAGTGTCGATCTCGTCGGCCCCTATGATCCGCTCGACACCGGCTTCGACTATGCGGAGCTGGGTGTCGTGCCAAAGCCCGTGTCCGCGTATCGCTGAGAACTCGAAGAGACGACCATGCCCTCCACCCTGCCGCCCAGCATCTTCAACGACGTCGTTGGCCCCGTGATGCGCGGGCCGTCGAGTTCCCATTCCGCCGCGTCAGTGCGCATCGGGCGACTCGCGCGCGACCTCTGCGGCGGCACCCCCGAGTCGGTGCTTCTGGAGTTCGACACGCAGGGCTCGCTGGCGACGACGCACGCGAGCCAGGGCTCCGACATGGGTCTGTTCGGCGGCCTGCTCGGTTGGGAAGCGGACGATGCGCGGCTGCCGGATTCGGCCACCGCGCTGCGGGCCGCGCAGGTCGAAGTGCAGATCCGCATCGCCGACCTGCACGATCCGCATCCGAACACGTACCGCCTGTCGTTGCGCAAGAACGGCACCGAGCACCGCCTCGTCGCCCTGTCGACCGGCGGCGGCATGATCGAAGTGGTCGCGATCGACGGCGCGCCGGTGACGCTGTACGGCGACTACGCGGTGACCGTGCTCGACGTGCGCGACGACGGTCGCACCACGGCCGCCCTACTGGCGGCGCGCGCCGATGTCGACGAGGTGAAGGTCGCGGGCACAGCACCGGTGCGCGTGATCGTGTCGGCGCAGACGTTCGTCAGCGACGCGGTGCTGGCGACGTTGCCGGCTGTGCAGCGCTCCCGGCGGCTCGCGCCCGTGCTGCCCGTGCGTTCGCGCAAGGGCCTCACCGTGCCGTTCCTGCACGCGGGCGAGATGGTCGCGAAGGCCGACCCCACGACGCGCAAGCTGTCGGACTTCGCGCTCGACTACGAATGCGCGCGCGGCGGCCTCGGCCGCGACGCGGTGTTCGAGCAGATGCGCAAGATCCTGGCGATCGTGCGCGGCGGTGTCCGGCAAGGTCTCGCGGGCACCGAATACCAGGACCGCATCCTGCCGCGGCAGAGCCATCGGTTCGCCGCGATGCTCGAACGCGGCGCGCTGCTCGACGGCGGCATCCTCAACCGCGCGATCCTCTACGTGACGGCACTGATGGAAGTGAAGAGCTCGATGGGCGTCATCGTCGCAGCACCCACGGCGGGCTCGTGCGCGACGTTCCCGGCGACCACGCTTGCCGCCGCCGAGGTCCAGGGATCGTCCGAGGCAGTGATCCTGCGGGCGATGCTCGCGGCCGGACTGATCGGCGTGTTCGTCGCCACGCGTTCCAGCTTCGCGGCCGAGGTCGGTGGCTGCCAGGCCGAGACCGGTGCTGGTGCGGCGATGGCCGCCGCGGCGCTCGTCGAGCTCGCCGGCGGCAATGCGGCGCAGGGCTTGTCGGCAGCGAGCCACGCGCTGCAGAACGTGCTGGGGCTGGTCTGCGATCCGATCGCCAACCGCGTCGAAGCGCCCTGTCTCGGCCGCAACATCGCCGGTGCTGCCAATGCGCTCGCGTGCGCGAACATCGCCCTGGCTGGCTACGACCACCTGATCCCGCTCGACGAAGTGCTCGACGCGCACCGGCAGATCAGCGAGAACATGGCTCGCGAGCTGCGCTGCACGGCCCTTGGCGGCCTGTCGATCTCGCCGACATCGAAGGCGATCGAAGCGCGCCTTTGCGGCACCGGCGGCTGCGGCAGCTGCGGGTAGGCCCGCGGGCGGGCCTGGCGATCACTTCGGGAGCGACTGCGAAGCAGGGCCGCTACCGATGTTCGCGCCGCATGGTCGGGCCCCGACACGCCGTACGCCGAACGCAAGCGAAAGCTCGCACTCGTGTGTCAGCCCTGCGGCGGGAAGCGACGGCTGTTGGCTGCGATCCACGATCCGGAGTCGATCCGTCGGGTGCTGGGCGCGATGGGGCGCGGATCACGGACTTCTTCGAGACAGCCGAGCAAAGCGCCGGGCTGGGGGCGGCCGACGCAGCGAGGTGTTCGCGCGCGACCTCAGGCTTCGGGCAGGTTTCTTCAGGTCTTCGAGGTCCTTGAGCCGGCCGGCTTCTTGCTTCGCCCGGCGCAGCTCGGCAAGCCCGAGAATCCAGACCGGGACGACCACCCCATCCACCGTGAACTGAGACTTCACTCTCGTCGCCCACGCCCGCTCGAATGGAACCGAACTCAGGCTCGCGATCAGGTCGATGCGATTCGGCGGGCGACCGAACTGGAAGACCACGTCAGGGTTCATGAGGTCGGCAGCATCGCGGGCCACCGGGACATTGCCATGCCACAACTCCAGCAGCGCCGCCCACAGCCGCTCGGCGTTCTCGCGGTTGCAGTCGTAGAGGAAGTCGATGTCACCGGTGAACCGCATGAAGCCATGGAAGATGACTGCATGGCCACCGATCACCAGGTAACGCACCTCGTGTTTGGCCAGCGCGCGCAGGAAGTCCTGCTGGTCTTTCGAGAACACTGGCGCCGTCACGTGCTCTTGCTCCACTCGGACTCGCGCACGTCCGGCGCGTCCTTCCCGAAGACCCGCTCGCGCAGCACTCGCGCGCCTTCCATGCGTTCTTCCGGCGTCATCGCCCACATCTGCTCACGGCTCCATCGCTCCGCCTCTTCGAAGGAGTGCGCCAAGCTCGCGTCGCGTTCCATACATGCAGCGTATCGGCCAGATGGCGGTTGAGCACGCCTTCGGCGGCCGTCGGTCCCATGGTCGATTGCGGAGAAAGGGCGCGATGCGGTCGCGAACCTGCGTGCATCACTTCTCGATCTGCTCGAGTTGCGCCCGCAGAGTCTTCTTCAGCGCCGCGGACTTCGTGTCCACATCCTCGACGCTCGAGAGAAGCACGAGCCGCCGGCCGTCCTTGTAGGCGCCCTGAAGCAGCCCGGTTGGATCTGGCACGTCTCCGGCCCGAACGAAAACAAGGCGCAGGCGGGACGGTTTCGTGGTCTTCGCAGCGGGCATCAGGTGATGGCGAAGCAGGGCTCAGCGGACGACGAACGTGACGCCTTCGGTTCCCGCCAGACCGAGCGAACCGACCATCGGATCCGACACGAACCACTGGCCACAGTATTCGCTGCCGACGAGGCTCACCGAGTTCGGGATCGGCACGATCTGGTCCGCTTCGCCGATGGCGCTCGTGACATGCAACAGCAACACCTGCGGATCGACGAGCAAGTCGCATCCCACCGCACCGATGGCCTGCATGTCGAAGGGCAAGGCGACGCCGAGCACGGGCGACAGGGTGCGGCTGTCACCGAGCGACAGCACGGCGAGCGCATTGCCTGGGCCATTGCGCAGACCGAGCATGAAGGCTGCGTTGCCGAGCGTCGGCAAGCTCGCCGCTGCCCACGTTGCCGCCGCCGCGACGCCGCAGCCCTCGCCGAACGGCGTCACGGATGCACCCAGTGCGATCGCGACACCGAAGTCGACGATCGAGGTGGGGCTCGTGTAGATCGGCCCGTTGGCAACGACCTCGCTCCACAACTCGACGCCGTTGCTGTAGACGACCGTGCCGAAGCGCGTGAATCCGACCGACCGGATCGCGCCGAGACCGGTGGGTATGGTGCTGGTGACGGCCCCGGTGGCGACATCGACGCGTTGCAGGTCACCGGAGTCCAGCCCGAGGCAGAGTTCAGCGGTGAGCCGTGAGGCCGCCAGGGATCGCACGCCGAGGTAGTTGCCGACGGTGCGCTGGGTACCGGTGCTGAGGTTCCACTCGATGACAGGTGCTGGGCTGCTCGCGCCATGGCTCGCGACGTAGAGGAACGGGTCGACGACGGCGATGTCGGTCGCGTTCGCCAGCTGCAAGAGCTGCGTCGGTTGCCCACCTGCCTTGGCCACCACGTCGACGATGCCGTTCCGCAGGAGGAAGATCTGCGTATCGCCGACCTCGACCCGTTCGCCGGCCACTTGCGACCAAGGCCCCCACATGCTCTGGCCGATCCTGGCCAAGGCCGAGACTTCCGAGCGCCACGTGCCCGCCAAGGAGGAGGGATTGGCGTGGAAGAAGAAGCGCCCGGTGGAGATGGGATCCGTAGCGACGCTGACCGGCGAGGGCAGCATGAACACATTCTGACCGCGCACCGTCGTCACGCCGCGGCCGAGTACGTCGACCAGCCGGTAGTTCGGCAGCAGGAACGCAGTCGTCGATTCGAGCACCAGCACGGTGTCGGTCGGCACCTGGGCTGCGGCCATGGCTGACAACACACACGACAGGAGGACGGTTCGCATGGGTGTTCCTCGAGGGATCAAGAGACAGCGGGTGGGCAAGGGGCGAGCGCTGGCGACCGGCCATCATGCAGCTTCGTCTCGGTTCTGTCTGGCCTGCCGCGATTGGTGGGTCTCAGGTGGCGGCGAAGGCATCGCCACGCCGACCCCACGTCACACGTCGCAAACGCGCACGGCGTGGCGCAGGGCCTTCACCTTGTCGGGCCAGGTGGGGATGAACTCCTGGGCGAGGTAGCCCTGGAAGCCGGTCTCGACGATCGCTCTCACGATCGCCGGATAGTTCAGCTCCTGCGTCTCGTCGAGTTCGCCGCGGCCTGGCACGCCCGCCGTGTGGTAGTGATCGATCACGTCCTTGTACTGCCGGATGCGGCGGATGACGTCGCCGTTCATGACCTGCACGTGGTAGATGTCGAACAGCAGCTTCATGCGCGGCGATCCCACCGCCTTGATCATTGCGACGCAGTGGTCGACGTTGTCGCCGAAGTAACCGGGGTGGCCCTTCATCGGGTGGGACGCATCGCGCGAGTTGAGGTGCTCGAGGCAGATGTTGATCTGCTTCTCCTCGGCGTAGGCGGCGACCTCCCGCCAGGCCGCCACGCAGTTCTTCGTCATCTGCTCGTCGCTCAGGCCCGGCACGCGCATGCCGGTGAACGTGATGACGGCCGGCGCCTCGAACTTGACGGCGAGGTCGATGCCTTCGCGGATCTTCTGCACGCAGAAGTCCTTGTTGGCCGGGTCGCAGGGGCCCTTTTTGAAGTCGTGGCTGCCCGTCAGCGAGATCCTGAGCCCGAGTTCGCGGATCATCGGGTAGTGCTTGGCGTCGATGCCTTCCATCGCCTGCATGCCGAGCGCCTTGCAGTGCTTCGCCAGCTCCTCGGTGGGCATCGGGTCGAACGTCCATCCCATGATGGACTGCTTCACCCGGTTCTTCGTGATCTTGAAGGCCGGGTCGTCTTGGGCCGTCGCCGCCGCGCGTCCAGCCAGCGCGGCCGCCGCCGTGCCAGCCCCTTGAAGAAGTCGTCGCCGGCTCATGTGCATGGTTGCCTCGGGTACTGACAGATGACCGCATCAGGGTATCAGCACCCTCAGGCTGCGCGAGGTTCCTTTCGGCCCCGATCTTGCTCGTCGAAGGCGATCGAAGCGTGCCTGTGCGGCAGCGGCGGCTGCGGCAGTCTGCGGGTAGGCCCGCGGGCGGGCCTGGCGATCACTTCGGG
>JAYUCN010000927.1:0-7100 GCA_043740335.1 Planctomycetota bacterium | reverse complement strand
CCGGTCGGCAGGCGCAGCAGCGTGTGCACATCGCATTCGTGCAGCAGCTTCCTGCGCACGACCTCACCGGCACCGCCTTCGAACAGCACGTTGTCGGGCACGACGACGGCGGCGCGGTGCTGGATCTTGAGCAGCGACTTCACGTGCTGCACGAAGTTGAGCTGCTTGTTCGAGGTCGTGGTCCAGAAGTCGAGGCGGTTGTAGGTGAGCGTCTCCTTGTCGGTGTCGCCCCCTTCGTTGACGACGGTGATGCTCGACCTCTGGCCGAATGAGCGAGAGCAACGCTTCGGTCCGGCTTGGGCAGCTCGCGCAGAGCGATGAACGAACTGGTGTCCACAACCAGGCACGAGGGCTGGCTCACGACGCCCCTGCTTGCCCGAGCGGCTCCTCGAACTCCGAGTAGTTGCACCGCATGCGCGACAGCGTCTCATGGGTGGTCACGATGTCCTGAGCGATGGCCCTTTTCAGGAGCACCGCGGTGCGTCGTCCGTACTGCTGCAGGCGGCGGTAGGGCAGGCGAGACTTGTCCGGGTCGGATGCGCCGAAGACGCAGCGTCTCCACCGTCGCGCGGGCCGGGTTGTAACGCGTCGCCCGCTATTCGCGCCAGCGACGCGCACGAGAACGACACGAACGTTCGTCGAGGTTGGCCCAGTTCCCACAGCGACCGCTGCTCGATGGCTTCTTGGTCGTGGCCGAGCCATCATGTCGCCCACTGCATGCTCGGCGAGATCGTTCCCATCGATGATGACAGTCGGCTGTTCCTCTCCGGCGCGATCGAGGACTGGCAGCCTGTGCACGACCGCGGCATCACGGTCGTCATCGACCTCGACGGTGACGTCGATCATGGTGTGCCGACCGCGGCCGACCAGTTCCTCTACATCTACCTGCCGATCCGCGATGGTGGCTTGCCCAACCTCGATCGTCTGCACGCGGTGGCGCACCTCGGCGCGCGGCTCGTCGAGCAGGGGCACCGCGTGCTCAGTCACTGCGGCATGGGTCTGAACCGTTCGGCGTTGGTCGCGGGCCTGATCCTGATGAGCGGGGGGATGACCGGCGCACAGGCGGTCGAACGTCTGCGGGCGCGGCGGCCGGGCGCGCTCTTCAACGAAGTGTTCGCGCGCTACCTGCTGGAGGTCGGCGACGTGTAGCGGGAGGGGACGCCAGCAGGCGCTCGTGCCGTGATGCTGGCGGTCGCAGCAACGCTCCTTCGCGATCGCCGGCATCCTGGCCTGCTACGTCAGCCCTGGCTGCCTGGGCCGTGTACGACTCGAGGTAGCCGCATGACGTGCAGCGGAAGGTGCGCACCAGGTAGCTGCGAATGCCGTCGTCTTCAGCCGTCCCAGAAGGACCACCAAGAGCCGGGACGATGGCAGCTGCGTTCAGCGCGGCCGCGGCGATTGCGGTGACCCGGCTTCTCCGTGGGCACCACGGTGAGGGCAATTGCAACGGTGCGGCCGACGAGCACCAAGCGCCGCGAGCAGAGCCGAGGTCTTCGGCCTACCCAGAACCCTCGGCCCCGAGACTCTGTTCGCCGAGGGGGAAGAAGCCGAAGCGGACGCCGTCGCGCGTCGACACCATGACCGGGAGCACACTTTGTGGCTGCCAGGGTTCCTCGCGCCACCGTTCGTCCATGCCCAGTTGCGACAGCGCAGCCTCGATCATCGGGCGCGCGCAGATGCCGACGATGTCGCTGGCAGCAATGGGCTGGCCTGTCGCCTTTGCCACTTCCTGACGCAACTTCACTTCGTCCATCCGCCTTGCGCACCTCGACCGTCACCGGTCCCGACGGCGCCCAGAGCTTCTTCTTCCAGAGTCGCTGGTCGGAGGCAGTGCACGGTGTCCCGTCGACAGGCCCGCGGTGCTCACTTCGATCTGGGCCAACCGCAAGCCGGGGAGTTCGAGTGTGTCGAGCCAGCGCCGTGTGCCCGCTGCGCGACCCGTGACGCCGAGCGCACCCCGTGGCGAGAGAGCGGGCAGTGCGAGCAGGTCGGCGAGCTGCGTGTCGAGATAGACGCGGGCGGCCCCGGTGTCGAACAGGGCTGGCCCCTGCGCGCGGGCGTTCCTCGTGACCTGCGGCAGCACGAAGTAGCACGCGCCAGGAATCTCCTTGGGCAGGCGCTCGATCGGCCCGGCATCGAGCCGTGCTTCCACCTTCGGCATCGGGTTGCCCGCGAACAGCGCCGGACGCAACGGTTCGAACCGCACCGCATCGATCTGCACGCGCACGAACGGATCGCGACCGCGGTTCTCCCAACGCGCCGCGGGCAACTGCAGCGAGCCGAACATCCGGCACTCGCCGTAGCGCACGTTGCGTTGCGGCGAGATCCCGGGGTTGGCGAGGCCCCAGAAATGGCCGTCGGTGATGTCGCCGCGCCGAAGTTCGATGCCGAGCAGTGCCTGGTCGCCGACTCGCATCGCCGGGTCGCCGTCCTCGGCCGCGAAGCCATCGAGGATGCTCGCGGCGGCGGGGAAGTCCGAGGCCTGCAGCGACGTGAACGGGGTCAGGTCGACGCCCGGTCGGTCGAGTGGCCCGTGCAGCAGGCGGCGACGGCGGCGATCGAGAGCGCGAGGAATCGACGAGTTGGCGACGACATGGGGGTGGGGCGCGTTGGCGCTTCAGTCGTCAGCTTGCTCGGACCACGGTCGCGAGTGGCCATTGCCGCTCGTATAAAATGACCATCGCCATCAAAGCCAGGATCCAAGCGGCTTCCAGGGTTTCACATGGGTCTTGGATTGCTCAGCCCTTCGCCGCCGTCCAGTCGCCGCGGTACCGCAGCACCATGTCGCGCACCTTGCGATAGATCGCACTCGTAGCCCGCACGTCGTGCGCGTTGTACTCCGCGATCTTCAAGATCTCGCCGCGCGCGTACGCGGGCGCCACCATCGAACCGTCCATGACTTCCTTCGGGCTCGCGATGCCGAGTGCCCAGCACACCACGTCGAGCTTGCTCGGCCCGCGTTCGCGCTGACTCAGGAGTTCGAACAGGTCCAGGTGAGGCCGCAGCGACCAGCGCTGCGACTGCAGGTCGACGCGCGCGGGAATGCCGTGGATCAGGCTGCGCGTGACGAGGAACGGCACGTCGAAGCCGCGGCCGTTGAACGAGACCACTGTCTCGGCGCGACTCGCGAGCGCCCAGAACGAACGCAGCAGCTCGGCTTCGCTCATCGGCCGCAGCCACTTCGGGCAGTCTTCGATCACCATGCCGTCCGGCGGCACCGCGAGCACCGTCACGTCGTCGTCGCCGGGTTCCGAGTCGCCCTCGCCGACCGCGAGCGACACGATCTTGCCGTAGAAGGGCGACATGCCCATCACGGCATCAGGTTCCATGTCCTTGCGCAGAGCATAGCCTGACAGCGCTTCGCCGACCGTGGGTGGCAGCTCGCGGCGGTCGTGCGCCGGCACCGTCTCGATGTCGAACACGAGCGTCTTGCAGCACAGGTCCTCGACGGCGGCGAGCGCTGGATCGACGAGCTGGTCGGGGTCGAAGCCCTCGGGCGCCTGGGCTGGATCGACGGTCTTGAGCCGCTCGATGGTGAGCTGCGGCTGGCCCTGCCATTCCTTGACGCGGCCGCGCACCTTGACGGGTCCGCGCATCGTCGCTGTGCGTGCGGCGTCCATCGCCTCCGGCGTGTTCTCCCAGACCTTCGCCACGATCACGGCATGCACGTCGGCGAGTTCGACGACGAGGTACGGTTTCTTGTCCTTGGTCTGCAGCTCCTTCACCGAACGCAACTGCGCGAACACGTCCCACTCGTGGTCGGCGACCACGAGCGCCGCCAGGTTCGGAGCCTGCACCACGCGCTGCCGGATCTCGTCGTCGTTCATTTCGCACCTGCCCAGGCTCGCAACCGCACGATGGCCTTCTGCAGTTCGTCCATGGCCGCTGCGTAGCTGAGGCGCACGAAGCCCGGGATCGCGAACGCACTGCCCGGCACCGCGGCGAGCAGGTGCTGGTCGAGCAGTTGTTCGCAGAGCGCGACGTCGTCGATAGAGCGCTGCTTGCACAGTTCGCGCGCATCGACGAGCGCATAGAAGGCACCCTTCGGCGGCTGCAGGGAAAGGCCCGGGATCCTGTTCACTTCAGTCACGAGGTAGCGACGCCGTTCGTCGAACGCGCGCATGCGCATCGCCTGGTCGTCGGGCAGCGGCGTGTTGCAAGCCGCCAGCATCGCCTCCTGGCTGATCGTGCAGGCGTTGCCGAGCAACTGACTCTGGATGCGACCGCAGGCGTCGACGATCGCGCGCGGTCCGGCGAGGAAGCTCGTGCGCCAGCCCGTCAGCGTGTGGCTCTTGGTGAAGCCGTTGACGACGATCGTGCGTTCGCGGCCGCCCGGCAGGGAAGCCGGCGAGACGTGCACCGCACCCTCGTAGAGCAACGTCGCGTAGATCTCGTCGGACAACAGCCAGAGGTCGTTCTGCCTGGCGACGTCTACGATCGCCGCCACCTGTGCCTTGCTCGGCACCGCACCCGAAGGGTTGTTCGGAAAGTTCAGGATGATGCCCTTCGCGCGATGCTGCTTCGCCGCCGCTGCGATGGTCGGGCCGTCGTGGACGAAGCCGCGATCGGGCACGGCCGGCAACACGATGGGCACGCCGTCGGCCATGGTCACGAGAGCCGGGTAGGACACCCAGTGCGGCGCCAGGATCAGCACCGGATCGCGCGGTTCGACGATCGCGTCGAGTGCCATGTGCAGGGCACCCTTGGCGCCGGGGCAGACCATCACTTCGTCGGCCGTGTAGTCGAGTTGGAAGGTGGCGTGGAACCAACGCGCCCCGGCGGCGCGCAACTCAGGCACGCCAGCGGCCGCGGTGTAGCGCGTCTTGCCCTGTTCGATCGCGCGGATGCCCGCCTGCGCGATCGGCGCGGGCGTCGGGAAGTCCGGCTCGCCGGCACCGAGCGACACCACGTCGATCCCACTCTGCTTCATGCGGGCGGCCTTCGCCGAGATCGCGAGAGTCGCCGACTCCTCGACGCGGCGAGAACGGGCGTTGCTGACGAGGCCTGCCATGGCCGCAGTAGAACGCGCCCGCCGGGCGAAGGCAAACGTGCGCGGCCGTTGCCGCCACGGCGGGAAGATGCGAGGGCGTGCGTCGTCTAGCCAGCTCGCCCTCCTTGCCGGCGGTGGCGTCCGCTACGCTGCGAACTGATGACGAAGCCGAAGCCGAAGTCGAAAGCGCGCCGATTCTGGAAGACGCTCGGGATCACCGTCGGTGCCTTGGTGGTCTTCCTGCTGCTGTTCGTCGCGGCGTTCATCTTCAATCCCTTCGAGGGCGCACTGCCCGAACTGCGCGACGTCGTGCCGCGCGACGTCAACTTCTTCGTGCGCAAGCAGCGACTCGCCGACGATTTCACGGACTTCCCGACGCCGAAGTTCTGGGCCGAGCTGGCCGATGCGCGCGGGTTCTCGGACCTCGAGGGCGGCAGCATCGTGCAGGGCTGGAAGCGCGCCGGGCTCGAGCGCTCCTTGCAGGACGCCCGCACCGCGATCGAACGCGTGACCAAGGACAGCGGTGGCTGGCTCGACGTGATGCGCGACCTGATCGGCACCGAGTTCGTCGTCGCCGGCTACGACCAGGACTACGCGCAGGCGCCGCCGCGGCCGCTCGCCGAGCCCTGGTGGTGCTGCTACACGCGCGTGAGCTGGCGCGTGAAGGCGGCCTTCGGGCTCGCCGGCTTCGGCTTCGTGCAGAACCAGCTGCGCAACAACGGCGTCGAGCTGACGAGCGAGGGCGACGTGCTGGTCGTGAAACTGTCGGGTGCACCGGGGCCGCTCTACTGCAAGCGCCACCTCGACCTGCTCATGATCGGCAATCACAAACTGCTGTTCGAGAAGACGCAGCGCCTGCTCGACGGCAACCGCGACGAGGAGCCGATCGGGCAGATGCCGGCCTACACGGACGGCGCCGTGAAGCGCATCGAACGCTGGGCCGACCTCAACTCGGCCGATCCTGTCAACGTCGTCGAGTTCGCCGTCGAACCGAACGCGTTCGACGGCTTCCGCCGCTTCGCCGCGACCTGGCCCAATGGGCAGAACAAGGACAGCATGAACGAGCGCGTGCTGGCGAGCTTCCTCAACCTGAAAGGCTGGCTCCAGGTCACGGGCGGCGTCCTGTTCGGCGACCAGGTGCTCGCCGCCACGGGCCAGGTCGGTCTCAACAGCAAGCAGCACACCCCGTTCCAGAGCAGCTTCTACCGCGCCGAGCAGCAGCAGCGCGAGGATTGGCTCGACCCGTTCCTCGCCATGGTGCCCGAGACGGCCTGCGCCGCGGCGGCACTGCGCATGCCGGCCGGCGAGTTCCTGCACGCGATGTTCGAAGCGCTGGAGGAGCCCGAGAAGAACCTGGTCAACGACGGCTTGCGCCGCGCGACCTTCCAGGGCACGCAACTCAACGACATGCGCGATCTCGTCGATCGCATCAAGGTGGCGTTCCTGTCGCGCACGGGCTTCGTGTTCCGGCGCAACCAGCCCGACACGGATCGCGATCCGCAGACGGGAGAACTCAAGGTGCCCGTGACGGCGCGGTCGCCGATGCCGCAGGTGGCGTGGGTGTTCTGGTTGCGTCCGGGCAGCACGGCCCTGGTCGACGAACTGGTCAAGATGCTGTTGACCTACTACGGCAACTTCGGCCTGCACAAGGCCTGGCACCTCAAGGTGCCGTTCGGCGACAGCCAGCTGCCGGAGCCCGTGACCGAGTTCACGAGTCCGCAGATCCCGGCCACCGGCGAGATCGCCATGATCGTGTTCCGCGAGTTCTTCGTCGTGTCCAACTCGGGCCCGCTCATCCGCGACATCCTGCGCACGCGCCACAGCGGGCAGACCGGCGCCAGGTCGGCGCGCGAGCTGCCCGAGTTCGAAGCGGCCGAACGCGAACTGCCGGCGGAGCTGAACGGGTTCGTCTGGTTGCACGGCGCGAACCTCGTGCCGGTGATCGACGACTACATTTCGTTCGCGGAGGCGGACAGCACGCAACCTGATCCGGAGTGGATGATGCAGAGCCGGGCGACGGCGGAAGAGCACGTGCGCCGCACGAGCTACCCGCAGTACCCGAGCAAGGCGAGCATGCCGAAGGCGATGACCGAGCCGGGCGGCGAGTTCG
>JAYUCN010000926.1:0-2919 GCA_043740335.1 Planctomycetota bacterium | reverse complement strand
GGAAGATCGCGTAGAGCCGTTCGAGTGCATCGAGCCAACGCGTAGCGGTCTTGTGGTTGACCTGCAGGTCTTCGCGCAGCGCGTTGATCGACAGTGGCGAACCGACGAGAGCAGGCAACCGCTGCAACAGCAGCTCGACGTTGCCGAGATCCTGGATGCGCTCGAGGTCGCGCAGCTCCTCGCGCACGAGTCGGCTGCCGTACTCGCGTGACCAGCGGCGGGCCGCGACCTCGGAACCACCGAGGAACGGCTCCGGGAAGCCACCGAAACGGAACAGGGTCTCCAGGTCGGCGCGCGTTTCGATTGCGAGTTCCGCACACGAGAACGGGTGCAGTCGGAGCAGGTGGTAGCGACCCTGCAGCGAGTCACCGGAGTGGCGGTAGAAGTCGAGTCGCGCACTGCCGGTGACGAGGATCCGTTGGCCCTTGCGGCGACCGTCCCACAGACCCTTGAGCCAGTTGCGCCACGATCGGTACTTGTGGATCTCGTCGAAGATCCACAGCGGGGCGTCTGGCAACTTGCCGGCAATCAGTTCGGCGCGATCCTTGGCGATGTCCCAGTTGCGGTAGCCGAGGTCGGCGTGGGGCAACGCTTTGGCGAGCGTCGTTTTGCCGACCTGTCGCGGCCCGGCGACGAAGACCATCTTGCGGTCGAGGTCGGCTTCCACCTGTGCCTGAAGGTACCTTGTGGCCACAGGCATCTTCTACCGCGGTATGAAACGTCTGCCAGTGATTTCTCCAGCGGTAGAAAACCGCCGCATCCGCCAGGTGCGCCCCTTCAAGGCACGCACTGGAACCGGAGTTGTCGAGCACAGGGCCGGGCCGGCGCGACACCGGGCAGCGATCACGATCCGCTCGCGGCGTCGATCGACCCCGCTTGATCGACGGCGCGAGCCTCGCAGCCGGACGCCCCCGGCGTATCGTGCGGCCATGGTCAGACTGTGTTCCCTGTTCACGGTTCCGGCTGCGCTCCTCTTCGTCGCCTGCAGCACGGTCCAGGATGATCTGAGCCGCCAGATCCTGAAGCCGCCGCCGGGCTGGCTCGCGGAGCCTGCCGACCTCGGGCTCACCGCCGAACGCGTCGACATCGTGTTGCACAGAGAGGCCTCGCTGACCGGCTTCTGGATCCCCCATCCGGCAGCGCAGGGGCGCACCGTCGTGCTGTTCCACGACGAGAGTACCAACGCCAGCGTGATGCACCCGTACTACACCTTCCTGCACGACGCGGGCTTCTCGGTGCTCGTGTTCGATCCGCGCGGTTTCGGCAAGAGCCTGGGCAAGCCGACGCTGCAAGCCTGGCTCTACGACCTGCCCGCACTGTTCCAATGGCTGCGCGCGCGGCCCGACGTCGACCGTGAGCAGATCGCGTTCTTCGGCACGGGCCTCGGCAGTGTCGCGGCGTTGTGGGCGGCGCGCACGCAAGGCGACTGCAAGGCGCTCGTGCTGGAACACCTGCCGAGCCTGCGCGACATGCTGAAGGAGTCGGCGCGCGACGATGGCGGGGCGATGAGCGCCTACGCGCTCGGTTTCGTCGAGTTCGCCGGTCTGCCTGAAGAGATCGAAGCTGACGAGAACGCGCCGCGCGTCAAAGCGCCGGCGCTGTTCCTCGCGAGCGACCAGGAACCGGCCCGCGATCGCCGGGCGCTGTTGCGCGCCTATGGTCTGTACGGCGGTGAGCGGCAGCTGTGGATGCTGGCCGGCACCCGCAGGGCGCCGCACACGATGCTGACCTACGATGGTGAGTACCAGCGGCAGATCACAGGGTTCCTGCAGTCCGCGTTCGCCGGGGTGAGCCTGCTTGGCACCACGTGGTCGAAGACGAGCGACGCGAGCGACGGTCAGGCTTGGTACCAAGTCGAGGTCACCACCAGGCACCCTGCTGCCGAGCCTCAGGCCGTGGAGGCCTGCGCCGTGCTCGCCGACGGCGTGCCGCACTTCGCGCGGCTGTGGCTCGATGGGGCGCGCGGCACCGTTCGCATCAAGCTGCCCGGACCGCCGCAGGTCGTCTCGGCGGTGCGTGTCTACGAGGCCATTGCCGACGCCGAAACGGTGTTCCGCCGCCAGCCTACCCATCTGACGCGATCGGCCATGGCCATCGAACCGCTGCTGCCGCGCATCGAGGCGCTGCGCAACGGGGTCATGGTGGCGGCCGACATGCCCTTGCTCGCCACCGACCTCGCGGCGGCCGAGGCCAAGGACCCGTTCCATCCACGGCTCGCCGCGGAACTCGGCGATGTGTGGGCACGGCTCGGCCAGACGCTCGTGGCGAGCAACGACGCGGCGCAACGCAGCGTCGGCACGCGCCTGCTGCAGCGCGCCGTCGCGTCGGCACCGGTCGAACCACGCCTGCATCTCTGGCCCGGCGCGACGGTGACCTACGGCTATCCGCAGGAAGAGGCGGTGGCGACGGCGCGGCGCCTGCTCGCGGCGCCCGCGAAGTGAGCCGGTCCAAGCAGCCGATCAGTCGCGCCAGAAGCTCGGCGTGAACAGCGCCAACAACGTGAGCAGCTCGAGCCGCCCGAGCACCATCTCGAAACTCATGGCCACCTTGGTCCACGCGCTGAGATCGCCGTAGCCACCGAACGGTCCGATGTTGGGCCCGATCACCGCAACCCCCTGACCCCAGGCTGGAATGCCGGCCGCGATCGCGTCGGGATGCACGGCTGCCATGGCTGGTCCGCAACCGGCCAACATGCTCGCACTCGCCGACAGCGCGCCGATGAAGCTGAGGCGCTGGTCCAAGGCGATGACCATCGCACCGACGAGGATCGCCAGCAACCAGAACAGCACCATCGCCAGCACGGACGAGACCGTCGACGCCTGCAACACCTCACCATCGAGACGCAGTCGTTCGACACTCTTCGGCCGCACGAACCGCCGCAGCGTGTAGGCCAGCAGCTTGAGGCAGACCAGGAGCCGC
>JAYUCN010000925.1:0-2919 GCA_043740335.1 Planctomycetota bacterium | reverse complement strand
TCAGGTTCTCCTCTTCGAGCTCTTCCAGGTCGAGCAGGGCGTTGTGCGCCCCCTTGGTCGCGCGGATCAGTTCGTCGAGCTTCACCTGGATCGCTTCGGTGTCGCGGTTCTGGGTGTTCTGGATCAAGAACACCATCAGGAAGGTGATGATCGTGGTGCTCGTGTTGATGACCAGCTGCCAGGTGTCGCTCCAACCGAACATCGGCCCGGTGATCGCCCAGGCCACGATGATGCAGACAGCGAGGGTGAAGATCCTCGGCCTGCCGCAGAATCGGGCAGCCGCCTTGGCGAACCGGGTGTACATCGTCGTGCTTTGCATGCTGGTGACCTTCCGGCGTACTCTAGCCCGGACTATTCATGCGCGAGCCACGTCGCGTCGTGCACCAAGCGCTGTCAACTGTCCAACTTCGTGAACAGGGCCTCGATCGCGACGCGCACGGGTTCGCCCGCGGCTGCCTTCACACTGCTCAGGAACGTGCGGACCTGGTCGGTCGCACCCTCGCTGCGCAGTCCCTGCTGCAACAGCCAGACGGCGTGGGCGCGATTGGTGTCGTCCCACGCCTTCCAGTTGCGTTCGATCACCGAGAGCATGGCTGCATGCCAGCGCGTGCAGACCAGGGCGGTGTCGCGTTCGTCGCCGTAATTGAGCACCATCTGGTCGGTGATCGGCGTGCAGACGCGCTTGTCGTCGGGGATCGCCTTCAAGGCCGCGCAGAACGCGTGCGGCTCACCGAGGATGGCCTCGGCCAACATGGCGCGCGCCGGTTCGTGCAGGCACAAGGATCTGGTGGTCTCGACGATGTTGCCATCGTTGGCCCACTGGGCCAGCAGCATGAGCCGGCGCAGCCGCGCTGCTGTCCACGGCACATCGAGTGGTGCCACGAGCCGGCTGAGTCCCTGCGTGAGTGCCGCAGTGAATGCCTGCCGGTCGTTGTCCGACGCGGCTTCGGCGCGCACCAGGAGCTGCTCCAGGAGCGCCTCGTCCTCCTTGCCCAGGAGACCACCCGCTCGCGCGATGCCGCGGATGCGCAATTCGAATTGCAGCGGTTCGGTGCTCACAAGGAGCCACTGCTGCGCCGAGAGCAACAGCGGGCGATCTTCAGCATCGATCAGCGCTCGCTCCATCGCGGGGCGCCAACGCAGAGGCGTCGCCGTGGACCGGATCGCGTCGAGGGTAGCGTCGCGACTCGACGCGTCGTCGAGCAAGGCTGCAGTGATCGCCGTCGCGATCTCCGGGCTGTCGAAGAAACTGTGGTCGCGCGATTCGAGCAGCGCATGGAGCAGATCCGACGGTCCTCGCAGTGCTGCGACCAACAGGGCACGGTGCCACGCCGAAGATGCTGGCACCTGCGTACCCCTGGGTGCCTTCAACAGGTGGGACCAGTTCTGCGGATCCCCCAGCCAACCCTGGGTCGAGAGCAGGGCCGCAGCGGGTGGTACTTCGCCCAGGGAGAACAGCATGCTGATCACATACTCCCGCGATTCCTCGTGCCCGCCGAGGCTGGCCTTGCGCAGAGCGGGCAGAGCACCCTTGCCGAACGCGAGGAGATCGGCTTGCAGACCCCGCACCTCCTTCTGCCAGGAGTCGATCTCCTTGTTGTCGTTCGGTCGACGGGCCAGCAGCGACGTCAGTGCCTCGAGCTTGCCGAGGATGACCAGCTGGATCTCCTCGCCGAACAAGCGCCGCTCGTACCACTCGTCGTAGTTCTGGCGCAGGTCGACGGCAGTCAGCTCGCGCAAGTGAACGCGCGCCTGGTCGACGCTCGCGCGTTCGGTTGCGTACTCGGTGAGGATCTTGCGGAAGGTATCGAGGGCGGCGTCGGCCTTGCCCAGGCGCTGTTGCAGCGCACCTGCATGCAGCAGGGCCTTGGCACGAACACTGGCTGGACCGTCGGCAGCGACCGCGGCGAGGTAACCACGCAGCGCCAACTCGAGATCGTTCTTGCCCGACTCGGCCCACCACGCGTCGCGGAACTGCCGCTCGGCTTCGGTCGTGGCTGCCGGCGGTTCTCCAGCTGGCTGTTGGGTGTGCGTCGGGCCGAGCACGGCCACGAACGTCAGGAATGCGGGAATCAGCGTCTTCATGGGTTGGCTCCGTTGTTGGACGCGTGCAGGATCCTCGACGCGGCTTCGACACTTGCGAGGGAGATGCGAGGGAGTCCGCGGCATGCGGCGAGATCGTTCATGGGTCGAACCGGTAGCCGACGCGGTGCACGGTGATCAGATGTCGCGGTGTGCCCGGATCCGGCTCGACCTTCTTGCGCAGTGCCAGCACGTGGTAGTCGACCGTGCGCGTGGTCGGGAAGCGGTCGTAGCCCCAGACGCGGTCGAGCAGTTCGGCGCGACTCACGGTCTTGCCGGGATGGCGCGCGAGATAGAGCAGCAGTTCGAACTCCATGCGCGCCAGTTCGATCTCCTTGCCGCGACGACGCAACAGCCGACCGCCGACGTCGAGCTCGCACTCGCCGACCGCGATCACCGCCGCACTCGCCGTCGTTTCCTGCGAGCGCTGGAGCACCGTGCGGATGCGCGCCAGCAGTTCGCGCAGGTGGAACGGCTTGCCCACGTAGTCGTCGGCACCGTCCTCGAGGCCCTGCACACGATCCTCGGCCTGGCCGCGCGCCGACAGCACGATCACGGGCGTGTGGTCGCCGCGCGCGCGCAGGTCGCGCAGCACCTCGAGACCGTCGCCGTCGGGCAGGCGCCGATCGAGCACGACGAGGTCCGCGGCATGTCGCAACTGCACGAGCGCTTCGGCGACGGTGCCCGCGACGTCGGCGCGGTAGCCCGCCCGCACGAGCTGATCCTGGAGGCCACGCTGGATCGGCAGCTCGTCCTCGACGACCAGGATGCGGGGTGTCTTGCTCATGGCAGATCCGGTGGCAGCTCGGGCACCGGCGGCAACTCGAGGCGGAAGAT
>JAYUCN010000924.1:0-7106 GCA_043740335.1 Planctomycetota bacterium | reverse complement strand
GGAGCCGATGGTCGGACTTGAACCGACGACCTATGCTTTACGAAAGCATTGCTCTACCACTGAGCTACATCGGCGGACAACGGGCGGCGGAACGTAGCGAGGCCCGCGCCGAGGGTCCAGCACGTTTCGAGGTTCTGCCGGCCCGTGGCAGGGCGGCCACCCAACGACAGCGGCCGCGGCGCTGAGAGCGCTGCGGCCGCCAAATCGCTGATGCCCAAATCGCTGTGATCAGATCGCTGTGATCAGATCGCGAACGGAACGCGCTCCGATCAGCCGCCGACCGGACTCGTCGCCACGCGGTTGAGCATCTTCTGCAGCTCGGCCCTCTTGGCGTTGTCGAGCTTGGCCTTGCCAAGCGCGATCGCCGCCGCCGCGCGCAGACTGACGTCGGCGTCGCTGCTCAGCACGGCCGACAGCGCCGTGGCGACGCCATCCGGGCAATTGCCCAGGCGCGACAGCACGTTGCCGATCGCTTCGGCCGCGGCCTTCTTGAGCTCGACGCTGCCAGCACCGCCCAAAGCACCCACGAGTTCCGGCAGCTGGAGCTCGCCGCCAGCGAGTCCCAACGACCTGGCCGCTGGCACCGCGACGCTGTCGCCGCGATTGAGTTGCTTGCCGAGGTTGCCGAGGGCGGGACCGACCTCGCCCTTCTGCTGTGCGATCGCGAGCAGCGCTTCGCTCGCCTTGGTCGCATAGGCCTCGGCGCGCGCGTTGCCCGCGTTGGCGACGCCTTCGAGTGCCGTGTTGACCGCGGCCACGAGGTTCTCGCCCGTCAGCGGCGCCTTGACGATGCCAACACCGTCGCCGAAGCGGGTCTTGGCCGCGGCCTCGTCCTTGGCGATCACGACGATGCGCGTGTTCGCCATGCGCGGATCCTTCTTGATGTTGCCGATGACGTCTTCGGGCAGACGGTCGGGCAGAATCTCGTTGATGACGACGACGTCGACGCTCGGGTTGATCAGCAGGCTGTGCATGCCGGTGACCGCGTTGCTGCTGGCGTCGACCGCGAAGCCGCGCACGCTGCTGCTGGACGCCACCGCCGCGGCCGTGTCCTGGGGTGCGATGACCTGGATGGTGCGGACCGCTTCTTCGGCTACCGCCTCGGTCAGCACCGCGACCACGCGGCCCGCCTGGGGAACGCGCGCGCCGCCACTCGCGCTGACGAGCGCTTCGGCAGCCGCGTACTTGATGCGCTTGTCACTGCTGTTGAGCGCCGCGAGCAGCGAGCTCTGGTCGATCGTGTCGATGATCTCGGCCCGGGCCAGGGCCTGGATCGCACCGATCGCGACCGGCGCCATGCCTTCCTTCACGCCCGCGTCGAGGGCACTGCGCAGCGCATCGACGCCGCTGGCGTAGGCCGCGATCTTGAGTTCGGCGGCCACGGGCTCGAGCGCCTTGGCTGCCGCGTCGCCGCTCGCGATCGACGTCTCGATGAGGTTCGCCTGGCCGAGGTTGGCCTGGGCCAGCACGCTGCGCGCTTCGAGGTTGCCCGGCGCGATGCGCACGGCGTCGGCCGCACAGGCCTTGGCCAGCTCACTCGGATAGAGCAGCGGCATCACGTCCGTGGCGACGAGCTTGTCGTCGCGCAGGCTCCAGACGACTTCGCTGAAGCCGCCGACCGGCACACCGCCCTTGAGGTAGGTGCGGGCCTGGGCCAGCAGCAGGTCGGCGGCAGCACCCTGCGTGTTCTTCTTGGCGAGGAACTTGCGGGCGATCGCGCTGACGCTGCCGCGCTGATCGTTGGCGAGGTTGGCCATCGCCGGGATCGAGCGGTCGTCGCCGATGTGGTGCAGCGCCGCCGCGGCGTTCTGCACGGTCAATTCCTGGCTGCTCTTCAGCGCTTCGATGAGCGGCAGCACGGCGACGGATCGCAACTGCGACAACGTGGAGATCGCCTGGATCTGCCCTTCCGCGTCGTCGCTGTTGCCCAGCCTGGCGACCAGGGCCGGCACCGCGAACTCGCCGTGGTCGGCGATCAGCTTGTTGATCGCCGCCTGGCGCGTGCCGTAGTCGCCGTCGGCGGCGGTCGCCGTGGCGACGAGGGCGGCGATGGCCGCTTCGTCGCGCGACCGCTGCTTGGTCTCGACCTTCGCCCGGTCGAGGATCGACTGCGCGATCTGCTGGACATCACCCTTGGTGGTCATCAGCAGGTACCACTCGTCCTGCGAGACCGACTTGTAGAGGGCGAGCGCGTCGGCGTTCGACGGATCCGCCGCGAGGATTTCACGAAGCTTGATCACCGCTTCGTCCTGCTTGTTCAATCGCAGCAGATTGACGGCTTCCTGCAGCGGCGTGGTCTGAGCCAGGGCCGAGCCACCGACGACGACGGCGACGGCAGCCGCCAGGAGAGACTGTGGGAACGAGCGGGCCATGAAACGGGACTCCTTGAGAACTGAATGCGGAGGGGTCTGGGAAGAGGGCGGCAACAGGGGGTTTCGCACCACGCGGCGTACGAGCGAGTCGGGTGCGGAACTCCCCCCAGCCAATCGGGCTGGAAAGGGCTGTCGAATGGTATGTTCCGACGCCCGACCGTCAAGTGGACGCAGCGCAGAGACGAGTTGGTCGAGCAAAGATATCCCGCCCCGGCGGCGTCAGCGCAGGCACCGCTGACCCTTCGCGCCCGCCGGAACGGGGCTGCCCTTGGCACCGGCCGGTCGGAACTCGCATTTCCCGCGCCGGCGGGTCGCCACCATTCCCCACGCTGGGCCGTGCGGCCGCCGGCAGCTATACCCACGCGGCATGCCCGTCGAGCCCGCCACCATCCTGATCGTCGACGACCACCGCGCGGTGCGCGAGGAACTCGCATTCGCACTGGGTTATGACGGCTGGAGGACGCGGGAGGCCAGCGATGGACCGACCGGCCTCTGCCAGGCGCAGGATCCAGCAGTGGATCTCGTCCTGCTCGACGTGAAGCTGCCGGGCCTCGATGGACTCGACGTGTTGAAGCGCCTCAAGGAGACGCGGCCCGAGCTGCCCGTCGTCATGATCAGCGGACATGGCGACCTCGACACCGCCGTGCTGGCCGTCCGCCGCGGCGCCTACGACTTCCTGCTGAAGCCGTTCACGAGTGATCGCGTGCTGCTGTCGATCCGCAACGCCCTGCGCACAGCGAAGCTGCAGCACGAGAACTCGGCCCTGCGGGCCACGCTCGCTGCCGATCAGCAAGTGCAGGGCACGAGTCCCGCCATCGAACAGGTGCGCGCCATGATCGGCAAGGTCGCCCCCACCGACGTCCCGGTCCTGGTCACGGGCGAGAACGGCACGGGCAAGGAACTCGTCGCCCGCCAGCTGCATCGGGCGAGCAACCGCGCGACCGGTCCGTTCGTCGCGATCAACTGCGCCGCGATCCCCGACGACCTCGTCGAGAGCGAACTGTTCGGTCACGAGAAGGGCGCCTTCACGGGTGCCGTCGCGGCGCGCGCCGGTTCCTTCGAGCAGGCGGACGGCGGCACACTGTTCCTCGACGAAGTCGGCGACATGCCGTTGCCGATGCAGGCGAAGTTGCTGCGCACGCTGCAGGAACGCATCGTGCAACGCCTCGGCGGCCAGCAGCAGCAGCACGTCGACGTGCGCGTTGTCGCCGCCACCAACCAGGACCTCGCGCGCATGGTGGCCGACAAGACCTTTCGCGAGGACCTCTTCTACCGGCTGCACGTCGTGCGCATCCACCTGCCGCCGCTGCGCGAGCGCAGTAGCGACATCGAAGCGCTCGCCATCCACTTCCTGGCGGCGGCGACCGCGCGCAACGGCCTGCCAGAGCGCCGGCTCGGCCGCACCGCCAAAGGCTGGCTGCAAGCCCAACCATGGCCCGGCAACGTGCGCCAGTTGAAGAACGTGCTCGAAGGGGCTGCCGTGCTCGCCGAGGCCACGGACATCGAGGCCACCGACCTGCAGGCCGTCGTGACGCCGAGCCCGACGCGTGCCGCCGATGGCGCGACGGACTGGTTCCTGTTCGAGAAGCTGGACGACTTCCGCGCCGCGACCGAGAAGGAGTTCCTGCGCCGCAAGCTGCTCGAGTTCGGCGGCAACATCAAGCGCACCGCCGAGCGCATCGACCTGCAGCGCAGCAACCTCTACAAGAAGCTGGAACGCTACGGGCTCAAATGATCGCGCCGGCTCACGCGCCGCCAGCGGGCGCTTTTGGCAGCACGAGCTTCTGGCCAACCGGCAGCCGGTCGTCGAGGCCCGGATTCACCTTCTTGATCTCGGCGACCATGCGGTCGGCGTTCTTGCGGCCGTAGGTGCGCTCGGCGATGCGCCAGAGGGAGTCGCCCTCCTTGACCGTGTAGGACGTGCCAGCACTGAGGACCGCAGTGCGCTCGCCCTTGATCTCGCTAGCGTGGCCCTCGTTGACGCGGCCGCCCGATTCCGGGTGCCCCGGTTCTGCGAAGGAGGGCCGGTCGCTGGCGGGCGGCGCACTTGCATTCGCAGCGTCGGCAATCGCCCCCTTCGCCTCGGGCACCAGCGTCTTCGGCTTCTGCGCCGCGAGCACGGCCAGCAGCGCCTCGTCTTCGACCCAGGGCACGGCAACCTCCTGGCCCACGCGCAGCACGACCAGGTCTTCGTTGAGGCTCTTGGCCTCGGCGAGGAACGGCTCGCGCGCACCGCACCAGCGCCGCACCAGCATCTCGAGCGAATCACCGCTCTTGGCGTGCACGAACCGCACCGTGCGATCGCGACGGCTGCCGCCGAGCTGCTGCGCCACGAGGTCGGCGGCGAGCAGGAGCTTGCTGCCGGCGACCAGCGGCTGCTCCTGCCCACCCGGATTGGCCCCACCCGGATTGGGTGCAACCTGGTTGGGCGATGGCAGCCCCGCGACCGGCGCCTTCGCTTCCGACGACACCCCGGTCGCCTTGGTCGCGTCCTTCGTGCCGGCCTGGCCGAGCATGTCGTTCAGGCCTTGCACCTGCGGGCCGGTCTTGCCACCGGCCAACACCTCCTTGCCTGGTTCGCGTCCGAACACCACCGCGACGACGAGGATGAGCGCGAGGAATCCCGTCACCGCGTAGACCAGAAACCGTTCGTTTTGCTTCATGAAACCCTCCCAGCGCCAACGAGCGTTGGCTCACATCACGGCAACCGCCATCGCCGGGATGACCGCCCGGCGCGCCGGCATGCTAGACAAACTACGTCGGCCGTGCCACCGATGGCTTTCCGAAGTTTTCCGGACCGCGCCTGCAAACGGCCGGCGTCAGGTCTTCTTCGGCGGCGGCGCGTGCTCGACGATGGTCGTGTCCTTGGGCACCTCGAGCGTGGCCGGCGGGGCGTCGGGCGGGTTGCGCCGCGGGTCGTGCAGTTCGATCTCGACGAGATCACCGCCGGCATCGCGGTAGGCCACCGCGCAGAGTCCCCCGTCCTTGCTGCGCACGGTGACGATCAGTTCCTGCAGCCGTTCCCGCACGTTCGCCGCCCTCGGCACCAGGCGGATCCGCGTGCGCGCCGCATCGGTCGGGTCGTCGTCGCAGCCGCGTACGGTGAAGTCGCGCCGCAACCGCTCGACATCACCGCCGATGGCCGCGAACAGCCCCTGCGCGAGCTCCGGGCCCTCGAGCTGGAAGCGCTCGAGCTGTTTTCTCTGGGGGCGCCACACCTCGTAGGTCGTGGCCAGCAGGCGGACCACCGACACGCGCGGCGTCGTGGCGCGAAACACCACGCAGGCAGGCTCGCGCACGAACAGGAACTCGCCTCGGCTCACGAGCGGTTCCTTGCTGAGCGTCGTCGTACGCCGTTGCACGTAGCTCGCGACCAACACCTTGACGCCGCGGCTCTGCTCGGCGTGGGCAGCCAGCAGCTTGTCGGCGCGGGCGACCACCGCCGGGTCGACGGGCGGTTCGCTCGTCGTCTGCGCCAGGGCAGCCGCGGCCAAAGCGAGGCTGAGCACGAGTGCCATGGTGTGCACACGGCCCGTCATGCGGGAGGCTCCATCGCCACCTGGGGCTCCGCCCCCGCGATCCGCGGCACGAGGTCGTAGCGGCGCTGCAGGCGACCGAGCAGGAAGAACAGCCGCAAGCGGAGCCGATCGAGCAGCCCGAGGTCGAACCCACCCGCAAGCACCGTGGTCACGGCCCTCGTCATGCCGAAGAGCGGCCGCGGCGCGAAGAAGATGTCGCGCGTGTGCGGATCGTAGAAGCCGGTCACGAACCGGCGCACGAACTGGTAGCGCTGTTGCAACCGTTCGTCGAACCGACGCAGGATGCGGGCACGATCCGCGCCGTTCTGCACGAACGCGGCGTCGGCAGCATCCGCCGCCTCGAGGCCGCCGCGCAGGGCCATGAGCACGCCGGTCGAGAACACGGGGTCGAGGAACGACCCGGCGTCACCGGCCAGCAGCCAGCGGTCGCCGCAGTACGTCTGCGCGCGGTAGCTGAACCCGCTCTCGACCGCGAACTCAGAAACGCGTTCGGCCGGCGCGAGCAAGGCCTTCGCCGCTGGCGTGGCCGCCACCGACTCGGCGAAGATCGCCGCCGGATCGCCCTTCGTGCGCCCCTGGTAGTCGGTCATGTCGAGCACGGCCCCCACGCTCGTGATGCCGTTCTTGAGCGGGATGAACCACATCCAGCCGAGCCTGCACAGCGACACGATGCGCGTGTCGCCCGCGCGACGCCCCGGGTCGCTCGTCACGCCGCGGAAGTGCGCGTAGACCGCCGCCTTCCTGAGTTCGTGATCGACGATGCGCACGCCTTGCCGTTTGGCGACGAACCCAGCGCGACCACTCGCATCGATGACGGCCTTGCACCGCACGGACTGCGGCTGCCCGGCGGCGTCGGTGTAGTCGAGCTCGACACCCGCTGCGTCGATGCGGTAGTCGCGCGCGCGGCCGACCACCGAAGTGGCCCCGCTGGCGACCGCGTGCTCGAGCATGAGCGCGTCGAACTCGGCGCGGTGCACCTGGAAGGTCCACGGCGGATTCACGTAGCGCGACGCCGCGAAGTCGAACAGCACGGTGTGCGTACCGCACGACGTCACGAGCTGCGCGCCGTACTTCTGCACGAAGCCTGCCTTGGCGAGGCGTTCGCGACAGCCGAGTTCGGCGAACACTTTGTCGCCGAGCGGCAACAGCGACTCGCCGATGTGGAAGCGCGGGAAGCGTTCGCGCTCGAAGAGCT
>JAYUCN010000923.1:0-7106 GCA_043740335.1 Planctomycetota bacterium | reverse complement strand
CAGCGCCTGGCCGACGAACTCCTCGTTGTGCAGCAGCTTCTCGAGCACGTCGAACTTGCCGCGCTGGTGGAGCAACTCGCGGATCTCGGCATAGCAGGCGCGCGCCTGGTCCCGTTCGCCCAGCATGTTGTGCGCCGTCAGCACGACGCGCAGCGCGTCGAGCCGCTGGTCGAGGTCGACCGCGATCTCCAGTACGCGCCGCGCTGCCATCAGGGCGGGCTGCGCTTCGCCCAGCGACTGGTACTCGAGCGCCACGAACAGGAACTGATCCGGCGACGAGCCACGGCCGACGTCCACCGCGTCGAGGAACCGCAGCGCGAGACGGCGGTCGAGCTTCTTCAAGGCTTCGTGCACCGAGTAGAAGCTCTCGAGGTCCGGCTTGACGGTGGCGAGCGCCTGCTCCATGAGGCGCAGGGCGCGTGTCACGTCGGTTGCGTCGCCCGCCGTCACCAACGCCGCAGCCTGGAAGAACTTGGCGCGATCACGCAACACGACGTCGCGTCCCTCCAGCCGCCGCATGCCGACGATGGCGCGGTCGAAGCCGCGCGCCGCCGCCTGCAGGTCGCCGCTCTCGTAGGCCAGCAGGCTGCGCAGATAGACGGCCTCGGGGCACGCATGGTCGGGGTCTTCGGCGACATGCTGCAACCGCTGCAGCGCCGCGTCGCGTTCCAGACGGTCTTGGCGCGGTTCACAGCAGACCACGTCGTGCTGCCGCAATTCCCCGAGCGCGGCGACGACGGCGGCGGCACTCGCCAGCAACTTGTGCCCGTGCGCCAGCTTCTCCGCGCGTTCCGCTGCCTCGATCGCCATCGTCCATTCACTGGCGGCGAGCAAGCGCTCGGCGAGGGCCCGGTGGTACCTGGCGCGCACATCCGTGGGCAGCCGTTCGAACCCGGACATCGAGAGGATCTTGCCGAGGATGGAAGCCGTGCTCTCCTGCTCGTCGGTGTCGGTGCGGACTTCGAGGCGCCCGAGCAGATCCGTCACGGCCGCGTCGACGATCGTGTCGAGGTCGCTAGCACCCGGTTCCGCCGCCAGGAACTGGATCGCGCGCACGGCAATCTTGAGATCACCCGACCAGAACAGCGACCGCACGACGAGCGGCAGCACGTTGCCGGCGACGCCAGGGTCGCTGAGCAGGTCGAGCAGCATCTGCGGGTCCTGCAGCGTCTCGCCGATGCGCTCGCGTTCGCCCTTGCGGTCATAGGCGCGCACCGTCCCGAACAGGCTCCATCGGCGTGCGGCCACGTCGCCACCGACACTCGGCAGGTCGATGTCCAGCAGGGCCCGCGCATAGCCGAGCAGGAAGCTGCTGCCCGGCCGTGGTGCCGCGCACTGCCAGTAATCCAGCACCTGCTGACGCACGAGCTCCGGCTTCTGTTCCCCCTTCTGGGCGAGGTGGACCTGGTGCAACAGCAGACGATCGAGTGCGGTCTCCCAACCCATGGGCAAGCCTCCATCTGGGGCTATCGGCCGGGTGGCCGGTGCGCCTGCGGGGCAGTTGGCAACCGGCGATGCGAAGGCCGTCACTCCATCAGGGCCCGCGCATCGACTGGCAACACGACGACGAGGCCGACCAGCGAGCGGCCCTTGGTCGAAGCGCCGGAGGCCGTCGCCGGAGCCAGCGCCCCGAGCACGAGGTCCCCGACGCGCAGACACGCCAGGGCGGTACCACTCGCGATGAGCCAATGGTGGCCGCCGTCGTCGTCGCTGACGCCGAACCCCTGCGGCCCGAGGTCGTCGATCTGCAGGATGCCCGGCCGTGTCTTCGTTGGCGTCGCCGTCGACAACGCGAGCCCCGCTGCCTGCAGCCGTTCCACATGCTCCAGCAGCGGGCCCTGGCACTCCGCCAGCACGTCCCTGAGGTCGATCTCCTGGATGCTCGCCGCCCACGCATAGAACCGCTGCACTTCGGCGAATGCGGACTGCACGGCGGCGGCGCGCTCCGTCGGCAAGGCCGCTAGGTAGACGTGCAGCAACAGCCGCATGAGGTCCGTGCCAGTCACGAACTCGAGGTCGGTGTGGGGCAACGCGGAGTTGGACTGCAATTCGACCCACAGGCGCAGCGGGGCTGCCGCCGCATCGCGATCGCGCCCGGTCTCCCAGAGGTACTCCTGCACCAGCGGATCGAGGTCGCCGGTCGAGCCATCGCGCTCTTCCCCAAAGGCCTGTTCCTCATCCTCCTCCGCATCCTCAGCGTCGGCGTCCGCATCTTCCGCATCGTGCGGGTTCTCGTCCTCATCGCTCGTGCCTGGTTCGAGGCCGGCCATGCGCTCGATCTGGGCGAACAGCTCCTCGACGTCGCGCTTGCAGCGCAGACCCTCGTCGAGGGTGCGCACGAGGCGTTCGCCCAGGGTCTCGCCGGGCGGTTCGCTGCTCGGCGCACTCGCCACCTCGACCGTGCTTGCCTGCTCGCTGTGGTAGGAGTTCCAGATCTGCAGCAGCAGTTGGCGGCACACGTCGAGGTCCACGTTCGACGCGAACGCGAGCTCTTCGAGCAGTGGCCCCATCACGGGGCCCGGGCGCGACGCGAGTTCGAGCCGCGCGCTCACGGCAGTGGCCGTCACCGTGCTGCGACCGGCCTTCAGCAGCTTGTCGAGTTCGGCCTCGAGATGTTCGAGCGGCAGGTGGCGCGGGCCGCCCGAGGTCGGACTCGGCCCCTGATCGGTTCGCCGTAGCAGCAGGTGCTCGAGTTCGACCTGTTGCAGGCGGCGATCGAGACCGAGGCGTCGCACGTCGCGGCGAAACGCTTCGGCAAGATCCTGGCCCGGCCGGAAGATCGCGGCGGCGGTCGACGGTGTCCATTCGTCGCCGTGCTGCGGAAACAGGCGTCCGACCAGCATGTCCCCCAACACCAAGGAGCCGGCGGGCACGCCGAGATCGAGCACGCTGTCGTCCTGCAGGTCGCGCGCCTGGACGGTGCCATCGGCGCCGCCGAGCACGAGGTAGACGCCCGCCACGGAACCGGCGATGTCGCTGGCCACCTCGGCGAACGGGGACACTTCGCACGGCACGACACCGAGCGTCTCGCTCTCGCGTTCGAGGCCGAACCATTCGGCGAAGCGATGTTCGGCGGTGTCGGCCGCACCGCGCAGCGCCGGTCCCGGCGTCGCGTCGCCGCCGAAGAACTCCCGGCGCGCGCGCAGCACCTCCGCGTGCAGGCGCGGATCCTCGGCCAGGGCCCGTGCCAGCGTGGCGACGGCGACCTCGACGGCCCTGGCTTCGTTCCGCGTCATCGCGGCAAGGGTGGCAGGGGCGGGTGCGGAATGCAATCGAGGCACCGTGGCTTTCCCCCTCGTCGCCAAGGCGAAGAACGGGCAGAATGCGCGGGTCATGTGGACGACGCCCCAGGATCCGCCGCCGGTTGCGCCGCCGACACTCGATCTGTTGCAGCAACTGCAACTGGTGGGTTGGGTGGACCGCACCGCACTCGCCGTGCTGCTCGTGTTCTTCGTGCTCGGGCTGTTCAAGGGGCTGATCTGGCAGGTGAGTCGCATCGCCATCCTCGTCGTCGCCTACGTCGTCGCTGGTCGCTTCGGTGGCGAGCTCGGGATGCTGCTCGCGCGCACGCCCGCGGTCGGCGGGCAGAACGGGCCGGGGCCGGTCGAACCGGCGGACACGACGATCTACCTCGCCTACGTGCTGCTGTTCGTGGTCGTGCTCATCGTGCTGAGTCTCGTCGCGATGTTGCTGCAGCGACTCGCGGCGAAGGTGGGACTCGGGTTCTTCGACCGGCTCGGCGGCGGCGTGTTGGGTGTCGCCACCGGCGCGTGTGTGGTGCTGTTCGGCTTGTTCGTCGTGAACATGTTCTTCCGCAGCAGTCAGCTCGCGATGGCGGCGGAGTCTTCGCACTCGCTGCGACTGTCGAAGCGTGCGATCGACTGGCTCGGCGAGAGGGTGCCCGATGATCTGCGCACGGTGTTCGCACTGGTGCCGCTGCAGACGCCCCCGCCCGCGAACGGCGCGGTGCCGAATCCTGACGCGCCGGGCCAGCCTGCCCCCCCACCGGGGGAGCCGCCGCCCGGCAGCGAACGGCCGAAGCGATCTGGCCGCTGAGGGTCGCTGCTCCGCGTCAGGCCCCATGACCAACGTGCCGTCTCAGCTCGAGTACAATGCCGGTCTCGAGCACGCTCCTGGCGATCCGTTCGGCCGGACCGAGCTGTCCATCGAGGCCGATGGCCGCGCGCGGCTCGTGCATCGTCACCTCGGTCGCGTGCGAGCATGGACCGCCAGGATCGATCCTGTGGCGCTCGCAACGTTGTGGGCGGCCCTCGAGCACGGCGGTTTCCCCGAGGTTGCCCGCCATCGCATTCCAGGCGGCGCGGCCATGCGCACGGTGATCGCGCACAATGCCGGCAGTGCGCGGAGCGTCAGCGTCGCATGGCACGCCGCGAGCGATCTCGCTGGCTATCGCGAGGCATTCGCGAGCCTGGACTCGATCGTTCGCCAGATGTCCGAGGACACGGTCCAGGCCGCCCCGAACACTCTGGCCCTCGTGGTGAGCGAGCTCGTGCGCGAAGGCAACTGATCCGGTCCGCTCCCTCTTGCACCGGACCACCGTCCCCCCGATCGTGTGTGCCTTACTGCTTGGGGGCGCCCGCGCGTTGCCGCGGGCTGAGATGCACCCCTCGAACCTGATCCGGATCATGCTGGCGTAGGAAACAGCAGCCATGACGACGATTCCCCAGTCGGGCCTCTTGCCCCTGCACGAGTCCTTCCCCAACTCCGCGAAGATCGCACTCGACGACCTGCAGGTGCCTGTGCGCGACATCCGCCTCACCAACGGCGACGTCGTGCGCGTCTACGACACGACGGGCCCCCAGGGCCACTCGCCACTGCACGGCCTGCCCAAGCGCCGCCAGCCCTGGATCGCCGCGCGCACCGCGCGCGGCGACTCGAACTTCTCGCAGATGCACTACGCGCGGCGCGGCCTCCTCACCGAGGAGATGCGCTTCTGTGCGATTCGCGAGAACTGCGACCCCGAGTTCGTGCGCAGCGAGGTCGCGCGCGGCCGCGCCATCATCCCGGCCAACAAGAACCACCCGGAACTCGAACCGATGGTCATCGGCCGCAACTTCCTCGTGAAGATCAACGCCAACATCGGCAACAGCGCGCTGGGCAGTTCGATCGAGGAGGAGGTCGAGAAGCTCCAGTGGTCGATCCGCTGGGGTGCCGACACCGTGATGGATCTCAGCACCGGCAAGAACCTGCGCGAGACGCGCGAGTGGATCCTGCGCAACAGCCCGGTGCCGATCGGCACGGTGCCGATCTACGAAGCGCTCGAGCGCGTGCAGGGCCGCGTCGAGGACCTGAACCTGCAGATGTACCTCGAAGTACTCGAAGAGCAGGCCGAGCAGGGCGTCGACTACTTCACGATCCACGCCGGCGTACTGCTGGGCCACGTGCCACTGACCGCGGACCGTGTCACCGGCATCGTCTCGCGCGGCGGTTCGATCATGGCCAAGTGGTGCCTCCACCACCACGAAGAGAACTTCCTCTACACAGGCTTCCGCGAGATCTGCAAGCTCATGCAGAAGTACGACGTGTCGTTTTCGCTCGGCGACGGCCTGCGCCCGGGCAGCATCAAGGACGCCAACGACGCGGCCCAGTTCGGCGAGCTCGAAGCACTCGGCGAACTCACGACGATCGCCTGGGAACACGACGTGCAGACCATGATCGAGGGGCCCGGCCACGTGCCGATGCACCTCATCAAGGAGAACATGGACCGCCAGCTCGCGGTCTGCCACGAAGCGCCGTTCTACACGCTCGGCCCGCTCGTGACCGACATCGCACCGGGCTACGACCACATCACGTCGGGCATCGGGGCGGCGATGATCGGCAGCCTGGGCACCGCGATGCTGTGCTACGTGACGCCGAAGGAACACCTCGGCCTGCCGGATCGCGAGGACGTCAAGCAGGGCGTCATCACCTACAAGATCGCCGCGCACGCCGCCGACCTCGCCAAGGGTCACCCGGGCGTGCAGGACCGCGACGACGCACTCAGCAAGGCGCGCTTCGAGTTCCGCTGGGAAGACCAGTTCAACCTGTCCCTCGATCCCGAAACGGCGCGCAAGTACCACGACGCGACGCTGCCCCAGGACGGCGCCAAGGTAGCCCACTTCTGCTCGATGTGCGGCCCGCGCTTCTGCTCGATGAAGATCACCGAAGAGGTGCGCGAGTACGCGCGAAGGGGCCTGCAGGAGAAGAGTGCTCAGTTCGCGGCGCGCGGCGGCGTCATCCAGTAGGCGTCGCCAGGTCCGGGTCGCCACCCTGGACCTCTGCTTGCGGCAGGCCGACCCAGAACGTGCTGCCCTGCCCGAGGGTACTGCGCACGCCGACCTCGCCGCCGAGGTTGCGCACGGTGTTCTTGACGATCGACAGCCCGAGCCCCGTGCCGCCCAGTTCGCGCGAGCGCGCGCGATCGACGCGGTAGAACCGTTCGAAGACGCGCTCCTGGTCAGCCGGCGACAGGCCGATGCCGGTGTCCATGACCTCGAGCAGGGCGCGACCCTCCCGCGCCGCCAGTTGCACGGTCACGCGGCCGCCGGCCGGCGTGTACTTGATCGCATTGTCGATGAGGTTGCCGGCGACCTGCCGCAGCGCCTCACGTTCGGCGCGCACCCACACCGCGCGATCGGGCAGGACCGCGACGATCGCCAGCGCATGCCTCTCGGCCAGGGACGCCAGATCACGCAGAGTCTCGCGCACGACCTCGGCGAGGTCGCAGACTTCCCCGCCCCGATCCATGCCCACGTCCTCGTCGAGCCGCGAGAGGGTCAGCAGGTCGGCGACGAGCGTGCCCAGGCGTTCCGACTGGCGCACGATCTTCTCGAGGAACCGCTGCCGCACAGCCACAGGCATGTCCGCGTCGTCGAGCATCGTCTCGACGAAGCCGAGGATGGCGGCGAGCGGCGTCTTCAATTCGTGCGAGACGTTGGCGACAAAGTCCCGGCGCAACGACTCGAGGCGCTTCAGGCGGCTCTCGTCGTCGATGCCGACGACGACGCCGAGGCCCGGCAGCCCGCGTACGCGCACGGCCAGCGTGCGACCGTTGCCGGTCGTCGGGTCGAGTTCGAAGATCTGGAGTGCAGCGCTCTGACGGCACG
>JAYUCN010000922.1:0-2922 GCA_043740335.1 Planctomycetota bacterium | reverse complement strand
GTCGAGAAGGACTTCCAGCAGCTGGAACACTCGCTGGCCACCGATCCGAAGAACAAGTACGCGCCGGGCGGCTACTTCAAGTTCGACGGCATGCCCGCCGGCCTCACGCCGGAGCAGATCAACGAAGCCTGGCAGCGCGTGCAGGGCGTGCTCGGCGACATCGACCGCCGGAAGATGTCGCTCGACCTGCGCGATCAGGAGCTCCAGGAACTCGCCGACGATGTCGGTCGCCGCCAGAAGGAACTCGGCGACGAGCGCCTCAAGATCGAACAGGAGCACCGAAGGCTCGATGCCCGCATCCAGAAGTTCCAGGAGCAGGTCAAGCTCGTGCGCAGCGACGAGGTGACCGCCTTGAAGCGCAACGCGCAGACCCTGGCCTCGTTCGAGGCGAGCAAGGCCGCCGAACTCGTGCTCGAGCAGTGGAAGACCGACCGCGGTCAGGACGACGTGCTCAAGCTCATGGAGTTCATGGACAAGGACGCCGTGAACGACATCCTGAAGGCGCTGCCCGGCCCCATGGTCCAGGACCTGCTCAAGAAGCGGCTGCACGTGAGCAAGGAGACCGCGCCATCGGGCGCAGCGAAGAAGTGACCGCCGGCCCCGTGCAATCGACGAATTCTTCAACAGTGAACGAGCGCCCGACCGATACGCGCACAGGCGAGGATCGGCAACGCGGAGTCAAACAACGTGGCCGAAGAGAAGAAGAAAGAAGCTGATGGCAAGGTGCTCGAAAGCAAGAAGAAGAAGGGCTTGCCCCCGATCGTCATGATCGCGCTCGGCGCCATCGTCGGTGGTGCGGGCGTCGTGTTCGCCGTGCCGCCGAAGACCATCGTGGTCAAGCACGAGGAGCCCAGGAAGGAGTTCATCGACGTGGTCCACCCCGACGCGATCCTGCACGAGTTCAATCCGCGCTCGCAGGCGGGCAAGGGCATGGCCCGCGTCGAGCTGAAGTTCGTCTACACCGTGCGCGAAGATCTCGAGGGCAAAGCGTTCGACAAGATCAAGGAGCAGTGGGAGCAGATCATCTCCAACGTGCTGGTCCTGCTGAAGACGCGCAGCATGGCAGAGATGCAGTCCGAGCTGGGTGTGCGCATGCTCGAGAAGGACATCATCGACGACCTCGATCACACGCTGTTCCCCGGCAAGGGCGACGACAAGCTGGCTCGCGTCACGCGGGTGATGTGGAGCAAATGGCTCATGCAGTGACGCAGGATCCCGCGTGAACGAAATCCTCACCAACGAAGAGATCGACACCCTGCTGCAGATGTTCCGCAGCGAAGGTGGGGCGGTCGAACCCGAGGCGGCGGCGCGCGCGCCGGCTGTGGCAGCGATGGCGGAGCCCGCCGGTCGGGTGGTGAGCCAGGTCGACCTGCTCAAGCCCAATCGCCTGGGCCGCGAGCATCTGCGCAGTCTCGAACGCCACTTCGAGAGCGCCGCCAAGATGCTGTCCGCGACGATCAGCGACAAGTTGCGGCTCGAGACCCGGTGCGACTGTGTCGCCGTCGAGCAGCAGCGCTTCGCCACCTGGCTCGGGCATTTGCCGGGGCCGGTGTCGATCTACGTGCTCCAGATGGAGCCCTTCCGTCTGCCGGTCCTGTTCACCGCGAGCACGAGCCTGCTCTACGGCGCCGTCGATCGCATCCTCGGCGGTTCGGGCAAGGTCCAGAGGGTGCCCAAGGACTTCACGGCGGCCGAGCACACGGTGGCCGAAGCGCTGGTCGGGCCGTGCCTCGATCGCATCTGCGAGAGCCTCGCCGACGTGGTGAAGTTGAAGTGGTCGTTCATGCACCGCTTCTGCAACCCTTCCATGGCCCAGATCCTGCCCTCGCAGGACGTCGTGCTGTCGGTCTACTTCCAGACCGCGGGCGATTTCCTGATCGGCGACTTGCGGCTCGTGATCCCGTTCGTGTCGCTCGAGCCGCTGCTCGATCGGCTCGGCCGCGGCGCGGTGCAAGGTCTCGAACCAGGGGCGCTGCGCGATCAGGTCGCCACCAGTGTGAGCGACATGCCGATGGAGGTCGCGGTCGAGCTCGGCACCGGCAGCAGCATCCGGCTCAGCCAACTGCTCGAACTGCAACCCGGCGACGTGATTCCGCTTTTGGCCCGGGTCGGCCAGCCGGCGATCGTGCCGGTCATGGGCAAGCCCAAGTTCACAGCCCACGTCGGGCGGATCGGCAACAGGTTCGGCATCCAGGTGGCCGATGTGATGGGGACCTAGGCGATGACCGGCAACGAGGCATTTTCCGACGCAGATTGGAACGCAACGGGGGTCGCGCAGGCAGGCGCGGAGCTCGCCGCGGCCGCCGTGCAGCCGGTCGTGTTCGGTCAACTCGGCAACGGTCCGAAGGGCGACGGCAAGCGCAACCTGGACCTGCTGCTCGATGTCGAGATCCCGATCGCGGTGGAGGTCGGTCGCACGCAGATGACGCTCGACGAGGTGCTGCGGCTCGTGCCCGGCAGCGTGATCGCGCTCGACAAGAAGGCCGAGGAGCCGGTCGACCTGCGCGTGAACGGCAAGTTGGTGGCGCGCGGCGAGGTCGTGCTGGTCGACGATTCGTACGGACTGCGCATCACGCAGATCGTCGACGCGGCGGGGCGGATCGAGAGTCTGCGCTAGTCCGCGGCTACGCTGCCCAGGGTGACCGCTCAGCCCTTCGTGCTCGAACTCGGCCGCGCCATGCACGCGCTCGGCAGTCCTTCCTACCGCGTCGAAGACACGATGGATGCCTGCAGCCGGGCGCTTGGGCTCGAAGGCAGTTTCTTCTCGACGCCGACGGCGATCTTCGCTGCGCTGGGCGAGAAGGGCAGCGAACCGAAGACTTCGCTGCTGCGAGTAGTACCCGGTGCCCATGATCTCGGCCGTCTCGCCGAGCTCTACGCGATCCGCGATGCGGTCGTGCGGCGGCAGGAGTCGCCGGAGCA